>SOHS01000099.1 GCA_004377135.1 Dehalococcoidia bacterium
CTGGTAGGCCGTGGGAGACTCGAACTCCCGACACCCTGATTAAAAGTCAGGTGCTCTACCAACTGAGCTAACGGCCCATAATTTTGTGAAACTATGTGCAGCCTATTTTTCTACTGTCAAAATATTGGAAATGTAGATAGCGAAAGCAGGGTGAATGTCGCAAATAAATCCCCCATCAATTGCCTCCACAGAGAAAGTTACCCTATTTGGCTTCCTGAGAGGATCGCCAAATTTATTAAGCCCCAGTTCATCCCAGGGCATATTGTGGCCTAATATTTCCAACAGGCCCTTAACATCCCGTGGGTCTTCTATTATCACTTCGAAAGGAAGCTGATGTGCTAACCCTGCCAGTTGTTTATTTTTTAGCTTTATCCTCATTTTCTAATATGGCCATCAACACAGCGGGTGATGGGATTCGAACCCACGACGTCTTGCTTGGGAAGCAAGCACTCTACCGCTGAGTTACACCCGCAATTAACTATATTATATCAAATGGGAGGGATAATGGTGTCAAGGGATGGATTACTCTGGTGGTATAAGGGTCAACAGTTTCTTCGTAATTTCGGGATATTTGGCAATAAAGAGTAGTTCATCCTCCACCAGTGGTTTTTGCGCTTCCACGTTGGCATACCTTGCTAGTTCCAGAATCTTTTCAGCTTGCCTGGCATCGTCAAAAGACACCTCCAGTTGGCCCATTATGTGACTGAAGCCTGATATCCCGATATATTGCCCTGAACATATCTCTCTACCAGTCTCTACAAGATCCGGTTCACCTCTACCCAGTTCGTTGAAGCTATATAGCTCGTAGTTCTCGGGGTCTTTCAATACTCCATCAGCGTGAATACCAGAGCCATGGGCAAAGGCATTGGCTCCGACGCCGGGCTGGTTTATAGGAATGGGGACCCCGAAAGCATAGCTGGCAAATTTGCTTACTTTCCAGGCTTTTGTCAGGTCTATGGGCTTTCCCAGTCGATATTTGTTAGCGAATCCCTTGGATTTAGTGACAGATAGAACTGTTGCTATAAGATCAGCATTGCCGGCTCTCTCTCCAATTCCATTGATGGTGGTGTTGATGTAAGCATCCTGTCCACCGTCTATAGCCCCTTTAGCCCCGGCAAGTGAATTAGCTACAGCCATTCCCAGGTCGCCATGGCAGTGAAGCTCGATAGGTATTCCGACATCCTCCGCCAGAATTTTGGCGCTCTCGTAAATGGTAAATGCATTGTCATAGCCCAGTGTATCACAATACCTGAGTCGGTTAGCCCCGTGTTCTTTGGCTGCCAAGCCGAATCTAACTAAAAAATCTATTTTAGTTCTGGAGGCATCCTCGGCATTTACTCCTACGCTTGCAGCTCCATGGGCGCGAGCTGCTTCTAAAGCATCAACCATCATGCTTACGACATTTTCTCGGCTCTTTGTACCCTTAAATTTGCCTTGAATCATTTGGTCCGATGTTGAAATAGAGATGTTAAGGTGCTTAATATTGGGGACAAGCTTGAAGGCTTTTTCCACATCAGCGGCAATTGCCCTTATCCACCCTCCCAACCGGATGGATTGCAGGATGCCTATGTCAGCTAACTCCAGGTTCGCCTGAAGATAAAACGATTCGTGTCTCGTTGTAGGGAAACCAAATTCGGACTGGAAGACACCCATGTCATTGAGGTACATGTTTATCAGGGTCTTTTCCAGCTTGGACAGACCAAGGTTTGCGGTTTGAACGCCATCACGATTGGTAACATCTATGAAATAAATCTTGGCCATCTTTGCCTCCCAGGAAGGATGAATTGGATAAGGATAGCATTATTCTTACAGGTTATCAAATTTCGGCCCTGTTAATTTTTATGATTTTAGCTACTTCAGAAAATCTAACATGAATACACTTGTGTGGCATCTTTCTGTCCTCGTCTTCCGGCGTAATTTAAAACTTCCTTTGTTTCCATCCTTTAGATTATACTAACGGCGATGGGAGCTAGAGCAATAGAATGGCTTGATGGCAGGCTAAGGATATTAGACCAGAGCAGGCTTCCACGGGAGCAAATCTTCGCCGACCTGGACAATTACCACGATGTAAATCTGGCTATTAAGGAAATGAAAGTTCGTGGGGCGCCGGCCATCGGGGTCGCTGCTGCCTACGGCATAGCTCTGGGGGCGTCGGGAATTAAAACAACAAACAAGGATGAATTTCTCGCTCAATTGAATCAGGTCATGCAAGTTTTCGCTGCCTCCAGGCCTACCGCAGTCAACCTTTTTCAAGCTATCGACAGGATGAAAAAAGCTGCCAGGGGAGATGGCGTTACTGAAATAAAAAATTCGCTTGTCAATGAAGCAAAGCGGATTCACCAGGAAGAAGTAACCGCAACCAGGCAGCTCAGCCAGCTAGGAGCCGAGCTTATCAAAGATGGGTTCACCCTGCTTACTCATTGTAACGCCGGTCCTTTAGCCACCGCCGGCTATGGCACTGCCCTGGGTGTAATCAAAGCTGCTAAAGAACAAGGAAAGAAAGTGAGTGTCTTTGCCACGGAAACTCGCCCCCTTCTCCAGGGAGCCAGGCTCACTACCTGGGAACTAAGGCAAGAGGGCATCCCTGTAACTTTGATTACCGATTCCATGGCTGGCCATTTTATGCAGCAAAAGAAGATAGACTGTGTCATTGTTGGCGCCGACAGGATTGCTGCCAATGGCGATGTCGCTAATAAAATTGGCACCTATACTCTGGCAGTACTGGCTAAAGAAAGTAAAATCCCCTTTTATGTCGCTGCTCCCACCAGCACTATTGACCTTTCCTTAAGCTCGGGAGACGAAATCTCCATTGAAGAGCGAAGCCCTGATGAAGTAACTCATATTCAGGGAGTGCTCATCGCCCCCGAAGGCATTGATGTTGCCAATCCCGCCTTCGACGTAACTCCCCACAGTTATATAACTGCCATAATCACCGAGAAGGGTATAATAAGGGAACCTTATACAGAAGGGCTAAAAGAGATAGGCTCCAGATTTTCGTAGTTGCTTGATTTAGCGAGCGGCTGTCCGCTGCCAGAGTCATTCGCCAAACCGATTCAAACTTGTTTGTGCATCTTCATGTGTTTGATGCCGGCTTCCCGAAAAGGCAAGCCCAGTTTGTCAAAGCCACATAACTTATAGAAGGGAACAACTTCAAATTGGGCGTGGATAATTACTTGCTGCACCTGTTTATCCTTCCATACTGCATCCAGAAACAGGAGCATTTCCTTTCCGATGCCTTTACGGCGGTAATGTTTTAAGATAGCCATTCTCTCCAGCTTGGCCTGGTTATCAGCCAAAAATTGAACTCTGGCGCTACCGATAACTCTCTCTCCATCTTTGACCACCATATGCAACGCTTTCCTGTCGTGCCCATCGAACACCAGGTCCTCTGAGATGTCTTGCTCACGGACAAATACCTGCCTCCTCACCTCGAAGGCTTCCTGCAACTCGGCACCGCCCGTCACCAGTTTATAGCTAAATTTGCTCATAGAGCTAGAATGCCTTATTAGTTTACTTAATTATAAGGCTGAAATACCGATGCGGTGGCGAAAGCTTGCTTCGGCTGTATTCTCCGCGAATATTCTACCATACATAATAACGATAACCACACGTCTCTCTCAAACTTATATATCTGCTTTACCTTTTAGGAGTTGCAGTGATAAAATGATATAAAGGATAGCAATGTCAGGACATTCTAAGTGGTCACAGATTAAGCGGCAGAAGGGAGTAACTGATGCCAGGCGCGGGCAGTTATTTACCAAGCTTGCTCGAGAAATCATAGTTGCAGTGCGACAAGGTGGAGCTAATTCAGAAAGTAATTTCCAGTTACGTTTAGCAGTACAGAAAGCCCGTGATAATAACATGCCTTTGGAGAATATCGAAAGAGCCATAAAGCGGGGTAGCGGTGAAGCCGGGGAAGCTGCCTTAATTGAGATGAAACTCGAAGGCTATGGGCCAAGCGGGATAGCAGTTTTGGTGGAAGCCTTGACCGATAACCGTAATCGCACCATTCAGGATGTGCGCCGTCTCTTCACCCGTCACGGCAGTAATCTTGGTGAGAGTGGTTGTGTCTCCTGGCTCTTTGAGAGTAGAGGAGTGATTACCGTAGAAATCAATGCCTCAGATGCCGAAGAAATAGCGCTACGAGCTATCGATGCCGGGGCTGAAGATGTTAAGACCGAAAAGGATTATGTGGAAATTTACACACAACCTCAGGATTTAGAAAAAGTAAGAAAGGTTGTTGAAGAGAAAGAACATGTGATTTCGGCGGAGCTCTCGCTAACGCCTCAAACTACAGTGTTGCTGGAGGAAAATAAAACAGTTCAGGCCCTGAATTTCCTCGACGAGCTAGAAGGATTAGACGATGTACAGCGTGTTTTCTCCAATATCGATTTTTCTGAGGCTACTTTAGAAAAGCTGCGCAGTTGAACCTAACATGTGCATTCTAGGCGTTGACCCTGGCACTATAAATTTAGGCTACGGTGTAGTAGATGGCGAGGAAGAAATGCATATGGTAGATTGCGGAGTAATCCATCTCCCATCCCGGCTTCCTATGGAGGAAAGACTGCGCTCTCTCTACAATGAATTAAGCAAAATTATCGCTAAGCATAAACCAAGCGAAGTAGCCATTGAAGAGCCCTTTATCGGCCGCAACGTAAGGTCAGCGTTCGATATTGGCAGAGCACAAGCTATAGCTATCCTGGCAGCAGTCAACCAGGGATTGCCCGTCTACTATTACTCACCAGCCAAGATAAAGCAGCAAATAACCAGCTATGGGCAAAGCGATAAACAACAGGTTCAAGAGATGGTAAGAGCCCAGCTCAGGCTCTCTGAGTTGCCTCAGCCTAGCGATGCTGCTGATGCCCTGGCTGTAGCCATGTGCCACATTCAGCAGAGGCGCCTTAACCAATGGCTAACTGAACATACGCCGAAATGATAGCTACATTAGAAGGAATACTGGAATATCGTAGTAACGACTCCATTATCATTAATGTCGGCGGAGTAGGTTTTCGGGTATATGTCCCCGGCTCAACTTTAAGCCAATTAGGAGCTGTTAAAGGCAAGGTCTCCCTCTATACCCATCTCCACGTGAGAGAGGATAATGTTTCTCTTTATGGTTTTGCCTCAAGCGAGGAATTAGCTTTGTTTAAAAACCTTATTTCCGTCTCAGGAGTTGGCTCTAAGGTGGCTTTAGCCCTGCTCTCGGCTTTGAATCCTGAACAACTTGTCATGGCTATAACAAGCGGCGATATCGACCTTGTCAGTCAAGCTCCTGGCATCGGTAAAAAAATGGCCGGCCGCCTTGTCGTTGAACTCAGAGGCAAATTAGAAAAAGAGTGGAAAGAGACAGCCCTGCCTTTAGCACCGGAGAGTGCCGATGTCATAGCTGCTTTGACAGGATTGGGCTACTCTTTAACGGAAGCCACCAAAGCTATCTCTAAGCTTCCAGATTCTGAGAAGTTAAGCTTAGAAGAGAAGATTAAAATGGCGTTACAACAGATGGCAGGATGATAGGCTGACTGCAGTAGGGCCAAGCAAGAGAGGCAAAAATCCTTCTTCTTTTGGCCTTGCTGAAACATGATAAAATGGGGGTCTGTTTCTTGGTTTAACTGCCTGTAAGCAAGGAAGCAGATTTAGCTGAGATAGCATGTACGAATATGACCATACTTTGTAAAGCGGAGGGAAAATCATGAAGTTTGTGAAATGGTTTGAAGAGATTGAAGCAAAGGACGTAGCTTTAGTCGGCGGTAAGAATGCCTCTCTTGGTGAAATGATAAGAAATCTGGGTGAGAAAGGGGTAAATGTACCCTCTGGATTTGCTATTACTGCTGAGGCATATAAGTATGTGGTAAAGGAAGCAGGCATAAGTCAAAAAATCAAAGACACCTTGGCGGACTTGGATACACACGATATGAAAAATTTAGCGAGGAAGGGTGGAAAGATAAGGAATTTGATAGCCAATTCTCCCTGCCCTAAGGAATTGGAAGATGAAATAAGAGTTGCCTATCGTGAGATGGAAAAGAAATATGGGGATGGTGTTGATGTTGCTGTAAGAAGCAGTGCTACTGCTGAAGATTTACCGACAGCCTCATTTGCTGGACAGCAAACGAGTTATTTAAATGTGCGGGGAGAAGACGACCTATTAGACAAGGTTATGGACTGCTTTGCATCTTTGTTCACGAACCGAGCGATCTCCTACCGGGTGGATAAAGGGTTTGACCATCTCAGCGTTTACCTCTCGATTGGAGTGCAAAAGATGGTTCGCTCTGATTTAGCCTGCTCCGGCGTCATGTTTTCCATAGATACAGACTCAGGCTTCAGGAATGTAGTCTACATAACTGCTGCCTATGGACTGGGAGAGAATGTGGTACAAGGAACTGTTAATCCAGACCAGTTTTACGTTTTCAAACCCACTCTAAAGAAAGGGTTCAGACCCATTGTGGAAAAGAAACTGGGGACGAAACAAAAGAAACTAATCTATAAAGGAGATGGAGCTGGAACGGAGCAAAAAGAAGTCAAAGTTGAGGAGCAAAGTAAGTTCGTGTTGAATGACGATGAAATTCTAACGCTCGCCAAATGGGCTTGTATTATAGAAGAGCATTATGGCCTGCCCATGGACATCGAGTGGGCAAAGGATGGAGTAATTGGAGAGCTTTTCATAGTCCAGGCCAGGCCAGAGACAGTGCATTCACACGAAGATTTGGCTTCACTCAGGACTTACGTGCTTGAAGAAAAGGGAAATTTACTGCTAAAAGGGGAAGCAGTAGGCACAAAAATAGGGCAAGGCGAAGTGCATGTAATAGAAGACAGTGATGAAATCCACAAATTCAAGAGCGGTCAAGTTTTGGTAACTGATAT
>SOHS01000024.1 GCA_004377135.1 Dehalococcoidia bacterium
GCCTGCCTATCGGTGATGATGAGAACCGTGGAGGCGTAAGATAGGGCACCCAGAACGGCGATAGCAATTACCCCGATAAGGGCTATAGCTATCGACACCTCAATCAGGGAGAAGCCCCGGGAGCTGCCCCGGAAGGCTTTCCTTACCCGGCTACTCGATTTTAGTTTTTTCATTTTCACCAGCATCTTCTAAACTGAAATCCAAATTCCAAAATCCAAATGACAATTCAAATCTAAATGCTTAAATGCCAAAACCACTCCTTTTCCCTTTGGATTTTAAACTTTGTCATTTGTCATTACCTCCGTGACAATCCTCACCCGATATTTAGCTGATTATAGACAGAATACAGGGCTGAAAACATAGCTAAAACAATAAAGCCGACCACCAAACCCAGAATTATCGTTACCACTGGCTGAATAAGCCCCACAGCCGAGTTAGTCTTATCATCAGCCTCGGCCTCAAAGCTTTCGGATACGGTATTTAACGTATTCTCGAGATTACCGGTTTCTTCGCCAACTTTCACCATTTGCGTCATTAAGGGCAGGAAGAGCTCCCTCTTAGCCATAGGTTGGGCCAAGCCCTCGCCTTTGATTAAGTCCTGTTCAACTTCTTTCAAACCCAGATTTATGGCCTTATTGGTAATACTGCGGGCGGTTACGGCCAGGACTTCCGGTAGGGGCAAACCGACCCTGATTAACAACGACATAGTCCGGCAACAACGGGAAAGCTCACTGAGGTGGACAATACGCCCGATTACAGGCAAACTAAGCATCATTTTATGCCAGCGGTATTTCCCGGCCGCGGTCCTGATATAGATATAAATTGCGCCAGCAGCAATTAAAACCGCAAGCAAAAGATAAAGCCCATAATGCTTAAGCAAATCAACAAGGCCTATAAGTATTCTGGCGGGCAGAGGCATCTGAGCCCCGAGTTGAGAATAAAAGCTGACAAAGGTGGGAAAGACAAAGAGGACCATTGCCAGTATCACAACAATAGCGACAACAATCACGATAATGGGGTAGGTCAAGGCACTCTTTATTCTCTTTTCAGTGACGACTACCCTCTCCATATAGTCGGCCATTTGCCTCAGCACCACCTCCAGGTTACCGCCTTGTTCACCGGCAGCTATTGCCTGGGAGTACATTGTAGAGAAAGCCTGAGGGTGCTTGTCTAGAGCCATTGACAGTGAACTACCGCCGCGAATATCCGAGGCAACATCAGCAACTATTTTCCCCAGGGTTTGATTAGTTATCTGGTCCTGCAATAAATCTAAAGAGGTAACGATATCGGTGCCGGATTCCAGAAGCAGCGCTAGCTGGCGGGAAAATATGACTATTTCTGCCGGCTTTATCTGGGAAAAACGAGCCAGCAGTTTTTCTTTATTAAATAATGTAATGGCTTTCTTAAGGGTAACTACCCGATAGCCGCCATAACCCAGCAGCTCGGTTGCCGCCTCTTCACTGATAGCCGAAACCTTGCCATGAACTAATTTCTTATCTTCAGTATAGGCTGTATAAGCGAAATCCATTTATAACCTCCAAACAGCTAAGTTGTAACGTAGGCATTACGCAGCACTTCAGCAGGGTTGGTAATACCTTCCTTCACCTTACGCATGCCATCGTTCACCATAGATATCATGCCATCTTTAAGGGCTTGCTCCCGGATAGCACTACTGCTGGCGTGATCACAGACCATCACTCCTATAGTGTCATTCACAGGTAGAATCTCAAAGACTCCCGTCCGCCCCAGGTAACCGGTATAGGCGCAGGACTTACAGCCGGTACCGTAGAGGAACTCGGTCTTTTTCTCTCCCATTTCCTTTTCGTAGGCCATCTGCTCGACCAGGGGGGCCTCGATAAGGCGGCTACAATCAGAGCAGACGCGGCGTACCATTCGCTGAGCGACAACACCGATAACAGATGAAGCTATCAGGAAAGGCTCTACCTTAAGGTCAAGGAGACGGGAGAGCACGCTGGCAACATCATTGGCGTGTATGGAAGATAGCATCAGGTGGCCGGTTAAGGCTGCCTGGACAGCTATGTTAGCTGTCTCGGCATCGCGTATCTCACCGACCAGTATTACGTCAGGGTCAAGACGAAGTATAGACCTCAAGCCGCTGGCAAAGGTAATGCCAGCCTGGGGATTAACCTGAATCTGGTTAATATCCTTAAATCGGTACTCAGCAGGGTCTTCAATAGTAA
>SOHS01000077.1 GCA_004377135.1 Dehalococcoidia bacterium
TCCAGTATCCGCTCCAGCACCTTCTCCTGATACTCAATATCCCGCTGGCTCATGCCCACCAGCACCAGCTGAAATGACCTCCTCATTTCTTCAGTGAGCTCTTTCACCTCCTGCTTCTGCACAAATTCCTCGATGTCGTCAAGCGATTTGGCTGGGTCCTGGTAGAGCATCCAGAAAGCCGGACCCAGGTCCTCGCCCAGCATGGTCCACTGCCGGTGCGCATAGTAACCTATCTCGTTATCATATAATCTGTAACAGGCTTCGAATAAACCATCCCAGTCCTTAAAGGCCAAAGTGTATGCCCTGAAGTTTCCGGGCAGCGGAGAGCGGTAAGCGGGTGTAGTACCCTCAACGGGAAACTCCACCGGCCCCGGCCAGGGAGACAGCTTCACGGCGCATTTGGTATATACGCCCAGACCACCTCTGGCTCCCAGCGCTCCCCTGACGATACCCCTCATGCTCGGGCCCGGGCCTTCAGCACAGAACCAGCCGCACCCGGAACCGATGGAGCCTGTTCTTAATATTTCACCATTGGGCATAACCCACTCCGCCCCCAGCAGGTTCTCCCTGAGCTCGCCGGTGTAAATTGAGGTGCCGCCGCTTCCGTGATAACAGACAGCGCCGACTAAGGTAGAGCAGCTGGCGCCGGCGCCGGTCACGGTGCAATTCAGCCCTCGTTTCATCACTTCTGCCTGGAGCACGCCGGCGATAACATACGGCTCTATCACTGCGAACATGTTCTTCTCATCAATCTCTAGGATATGGTCCATACGCCGCATGTCCAGCTGGACAACGCCCTCAGTAAGGGGAGCACCATAGAAGTACCATCCCGTGGAGTAGGCTTTTACTTTTAACTTGTATTTGTTGCAGGTTCTTACTATCGCCTGGACCTCTTTGGTACTACCCGGCAATAAAGCGGCCTCCGGTCGGGGCATAAACTTGCTCTGATTGGGACGGACGGTTTCAGCCAGCCACTGGTAAGCGTATGAGTCCATTACAGCGGGGTCTTCTGAGATATATCTGGGACCCACTATATCTTCCAAAGCACGGTATGCGTCTCTTGATAATGCCATTTTCTGCTCCCTTCCGTTCTTATAGCGCCATTTGAACAAGGTTTATGATGTCATAGACCTCGATTTTCTCACCTTGGGTTTTGACCGTATCGGCAAAGTTTCTTTCGCACCAGGGGCAGGCGCTGACTATTGCCTCTGCGCCAGTGGCCTTTGCTTCGGCAAGCCTTTCTGCGGCGGTCCAAGCGGCAAAGTCCGGGTATGCTTCCAGTACCCCGCCGCCGGCACCACAGCACCAGGCATACTCTCTAATTCTTTCCATCTCCACCAGCTCTAGGCCCGGTATGCTATTTAAGACATTCCTTGGGGCATCGTATATTCCCCAGGCACCGCTATACCTTGGTTTGCTCGGTTTCCACACCGGAATCTGCCCGTATATTTTCTGTCTACTGCCCTGCCAAGGCACATACGGCTCGCCAAGCCTACCCAGATGGCAAGGGTCATGATAGGTAACCGTCAGGGGCACATTCCTGGTCAGTTTTATCTTGCCTTCCTTGATAAGGCGGTTTATATATTCCACCACGTGAATAACCTCAAAAGTGAAACCTATCTCAGGATAAAGCCGCTTAAAGGTGTAGTAACACTCAGCACACGGTGTGACCACCGTCTTCACTCCGGCATCAGCCCATGCCTGGGCGTTTTTTCTGGAAAATCCGTTCAGCTCTTTACGGTATCCCCACTGGTAAGCCCTGCCGCCGCAGCATGATTCGTTCTCTCCCATGATACCGATATCCACACCAGCATCCCTGAGCATCATGACGGCGGTCCTGGCTATCTCCTGCAATCCCTCATCATAACTGTAACGGCAGCCGGCATGAAAGACCACCGCAACCTTGTCCTTGGCCAGATTTTTTACATCCAGTCCATTAGCCCATTTGCCCCTATTCACGCGAGGCTCCATCATCATGTTCTCTTCTTTATGAAGGTTATCAATATAAGGCTTATGCCGGGGCAGCGTCTGTCCATCCTCAACCAGCTTGAAGCGCATTTCGCGCATTACCTCCAACCCCCGGATGTTATAGCGGCAGATCTTATCGGAGACATCACATGCCCCACCCATCTGGCATTTCCATACAATATCTTTCAGTTCGTCGTTGTAGCCGATCCTACCCTCGAGCAAGGAAAGACCGATAGATAACCTACCACCGAGGGAGTAAGCCTGAAAACTGCAGTACTCAATGCTGGGGCAGGCCCTGGCAAACCTAGCACTTTTTATGTGGTCAAACGGGATCCACTTACAGTAAGAGCAGCGGCTGCAGTCCGTACAATCATCCCTGTAATCCTCTAAAGCCATATCCTTTTATACCTCAACTTTTTATTTTTGCTAGAAACAAAGCTTCCCAGGGTTCAGTATATTATTAGGGTCAAATATCCCTTTGATGGTCCTTATCATTTCCTTGTTACGGGCATCCCGGTTATACACCATATCCGCCCATATACCGTAAGGCCGGGAGAAATAAGCCCCCTGCTTTATCAAGGCTTCGCTGCACGTCTCCAGTAATTCCCTGACACGGTCAATTTCTGCCTTGTTCCCGGAGTTGTAAGGTAGATTGAATTCGCAGTGACAGGCGGTACCTTGATGCTGCGGTTGGAGGTAAATACCGATATCCGAGACCGGATATCGCAGCGCATTTGCCGAAGCAAAAACCGTATCGACAAATTCAGGAATCTTATCCAACGTGCTCATGAAGAAAATATCCTGACAGGCACCTTTGTAGATTAGCTTCCAGTAGGTTACCGGAGACGAATTGAGTATGGTTGACATTAGCTGTCCGCCCCCGATGCCGGAAACCGCTGGAAGCAATTCTAGGCCGTACTGCTGCACTATGTCTCTGGTGTCTTTTTCCTGAAAGTCCACCTTTTCCTCCGGGAAAAGGTCACGTCCAGCGATTCCCATAATGATAACCCATGGTGGTAGTTTATTTTTCAGTGCTTGTATTCCGTCAGCATCCTTACTCAGGATAGCAGCCAAGTTAGCACTGTTTAATACAAGGAATTCATCACCCAGCCTGACTTTCAGTAGTCGGTAAGCGCATTCTATCAGGTCTTTCAGGTTGTCCGACGGTATGAAGAAAAACCTGTGCACCTTAGGCAAAATCTCACATTTTACTGATGCCCAGGTCACGATACCGATACTCCCCTGAGCACCGGAAACGAGCCGGTAATAGTCCACCTGACCAGGACCTCCGGAGAAAACTTGGGCTAGACCCATTTCCCATTGCTGCTCAAGCGTGGGATAATAGCCACCTGCATCACCGGTTCGCAGTATCTCCCCATTGCCCCAGACTATCTCCAGGCATCTCAATGGCTCAAGCAATGTGTGGTTGTACTTGGGTACCAGTGTCGGCTCCCTCTCCAACAGACTAGTGACTACTGACTTTGACTGACGGGGGAGCAGTGGCGTGGAGAGTCTCAAGCCCTCTGCAGCTAAGGCCGGTTGCAACTGTGCATAGGTTACTCCCGGCTCAATTAGCGCCATCCTGTTTCTGCGGTCAATCCTGATAATCTTATCCATCCGGCGCAGGTCAACAATGACCGCTTCCGGCACGCTGGGCACAGTATCACCGTGAAAGCGGGGCTCACCTGAGCTTACCGGTACCAGGGGTGTTTTTGTTCGGTTGGCCCACGTCACAGTCTTCTGCACATCATCTGCATTACGGGGGTGTACAACTAACCGTGGCCGCATCGGCGAGGTAAAGCTATTATCATGAGAGTACCTGTCAAGGACCTCGGGTTTATTGATGACCTTTTGCTTGCCTATTATCTCCGTCAGATTATTACTTGTTTTGACCTTCAATTCTCAATCTCCCCCGTTGTCATTATTAAACTGAGTGTGTCGGACTTTTAATGTTATTTGCTTCTACGAAGCAGACGGTCAATCCGCAAAATTTGAATAGATTTTAAGCTGGGTCCCACAAGCGCTTCATGTTTAATGATTAATTGCCGCAGCAGTTACAGAAAACAAGGACTGAATTTAAGTAATAATAAAAACTTCTTTGGTATATGTCAACACCACTATTGACAAATACAGTTAATAATATAGAGTTGTGAAAATTGATGACACAGAGAGATCAGCGGTGGTAATTTACACCCCTTGACGGGACGCTATCTATCACGGTAATGTATTACTGACCAATATATAGTAAAAATTTGAGAAGGTCAAAGAAAATAAATTTAGGAAGGCGATAATGGCGATTTTAGAAGAACCAATAAAAGGGATAGTAGAAGTTAAAAATTACATTGATGGAGAATGGGTTGAGTCCGAAGGTGAGATTCAGGACGTGGTCAATCCAGTCAATGGTGAAGTGATTGCCAGAGTCCCGATTTCAACGAAGGAAGAGATTGACACCGCAGTTGAAGCGGCCAAAGCATCTTTCCCTGATTGGCGGAGAACTCCGCCGGTGGCTCGTGCCAGATGCCTCTTCCGTCTAAAGGAGTTGCTTGAGGCAAATTTTGAAGAACTGAGCAGGGTACAAACTCAGGAGCATGGGAAGACAATTGATGAATCCAGAGGTGAGACCAGGCGCGGCATTGAAAATGTAGAGGTTGCCTGTGGTATTCCCACCCTGATGCAGGGTTATAATTCTGAAGATATCGCGTCCGGTATTGACGAATATCTTATTCCTACACCACTGGGCATCTTTGGTATCATCGGACCTTATAATTTTCCCTTCATGATTCCGCTCTGGTCAGCACCTTACGCCGTAGCGACTGGCAACTGCGTCGTAATCAAGCCCTCAAGCGAGGTTCCCTTGAGCCAGATGAAAATTGCGGAACTTGTGGATGAAGCAGGTTTTCCTCCTGGTGTCTGGAATGTAGTGAATGGTGGAAGAACGGTGGTCAACGGAATGCTGGACCACCCAGATATTGAGGGTATTACTTTTGTCGGCTCAACTCCTATTGCCAAGGATGTTATCTACCCGAGGTGTGGTGCCACCGGCAAACGGGTCATCGCTCAGGGCGGAGCCTCAAACTTTATGGTAATCATGCCAGATTGCAACTTGAGAGCCACCATACTGGCATTGATGACATCTTTCTTCGGTAATGCGGGACAACGCTGTCTAGCTGGGCAGAATGTCATTATTGTTGGCGATGATGACCGTTTCTACAACGAGTTTATTAACGGTGTTGTAGACACGGCTAAGAAGATAGTAATTGGCAATGGTCTTGATGAGGAAGTTCAGATGGGTCCTGTCCGTGATACCGAGAAAAAGAAAAAAATACTTTCATATATCAGTAGTGGTATTGAAGAAGGTGCTAAGATAATACTTGATGGCAGAGGTGATTTCAAAATTAAAGGAGACTATCCCGATACCTGTTTCCTGGGCGCAACCATCATGGAAAACGTTAAACCTGAAATGAAGATAGTTACCGAGGAGATATTCGGTCCTACCATGGGTATTATCCGTGTTAAAACCCTTGACGAAGCCATTAAAATATGTGATGACAACCCCTTCCATAATGCAGATGCTATTTTTACCTCGAGTGGAAGGACTGCTCGAGAATTCAAGTATAGAGTTAAAAGCGGGAACGTTGGTATCAACATTGGTATAGTGGCACCTATGGCATTTTTCCCCTTCAGCGGGATGCGCGACTCCTTCTTCGGTATCTTGCATACTCAAGGTAAAGAAGCCATCCGCTTCTTTACAGAAAGCAAGGTGGTAATTGAAAGGTGGCCCTAGTAACGGAGGAGATATAAAATGCAGTTAAATACAAGTGCCTCGGTTATCAGTTTTGCCAAGCAACTAGAAGCGGATTCCGCTAGCTTTTACGATAAGATGGCAGAAAGATATCCCAAAGCGGCAGAGCTTTTTCTCGCCATTTCCAAAGAAAATAGTAAATATACAATGATGATTCAAAGGGCATACTACGGCGTTATCACTGATGCCATTGAGGGGTGTTTTGCCTTCAGTGTAAAAACCGATAAATATACGTTTGAGAAAGAACCCGGGAAGGAACTAGACTACACTGATGCCTTAAAGCAGGCCATTGATATAGAGGAGAAGCTCATCTCGTTTTACACTGATGCTGCCGAACAATCAAAAGCGTTTATGGCAGATGTACCCAGGACTTTTTTAATAGTAGCCAAGAAAAGAAAGGCTCGTGAAGATAAACTAAGAATGCTTCTTAAGGAGACATAACTAAGCGTGGCAAATGCAGTTGAAAGGCGTCGCGTAAGCTGCCCTATTTATCATGTTGGTGCTTATATTGTGAAGTTTGACGATGGATCTCACGTTATTAAATGCGCTAATAAACAGAGATGCGGTAATACATGCCCATATCTGAAAGACCCGGATTACAAATCCCCTTATCGCAGAGCACCTGAGTATATGCCTTAATAATTACAGTATCTTGAAATGGACTCCATTGTTAGAAGAGGATAGGAGTAATGCTAAGGTTGAGGATTGTTGCGTTGCCGTCCTCCTTACAATGGCAAGAAGATATATCACTGACGTGCTGAACGGGGATGGTGGGGGCTCTTAATAAAATATTGTGGAAATAGCTACGCACTTGTACGAACACCAGGAGCACTTTCCTCCAGTAAACATCAGCATTCCATAGGCCATGAGATACACGCTTTAGTGTCTTGACCTCAATCTGGCAGCCTTCGGTAAAGCTGTTAGATGTCTGGTTACGGAAGTAGTTCGCAACTGCCTTCATCAGTGCTTTAGGGTACCCACCACGAGTTCACCATAATCCACCCATC
>SOHS01000156.1 GCA_004377135.1 Dehalococcoidia bacterium
ACAATAGCCTTCTCGTTTGTACATCCAGACCTAAAGTCGGCTCATCTAAGAATAAGACTCTGGGAGAATTCAGCATTCCCCTGGCTATCTCCAGTCTGCGCTGCATGCCGCCGGAGTAGTATTTCACCAATATATTTTGTTTATCTTTTAACTCTACCAAGTCCAGGGCTTGAGATATCCGCTCATCCCTCATCTTTTTGGGAAGGTGATACAATATGGCATGGAAGTCCAGGTTTTCTTTCGCTGTTAGATTGGTATCCAGGCTCAATGCTTCAAAGACTATGCCTATTGATTCTCTGACTTTGTCCCGCTCTCTGACGATATCATACCCGCATACAGTGGCCGTCCCAGAGCTGGGATTTAGCGCCGTAGCCAGCATCATGATGGTGCTTGTCTTGCCGGCTCCGTTAGCGCCAAGAAAACCAAAAACCTCCCCCTCTTCGACTTCAAACGAGATGTGGTCTACCGCAACAAGATGGCCAAACATCTTGGTTAGATTGTCAGCTCTTATTGCCTTCATTCTCCGTGTCTATTTCCCGCGAACAAGCTCTTGACCAAGGCGAAATGCATCCTCGAGAGCCGCAGGATGCTCCTCAATCTGGCCTTTTTTATCAACTCCCCTGACTAATAAATCGCCAGAATATTTAACACCTATAGCATCAAAGAAATACTTCACCGTGAGCACTGCGCCATCAAAGAGCTTTTTGCCCTGAGTGGCGCCAACTGAAACGAACGCCCCTCTGCGCACCCGATTGTCCTCCTTGCCCATGCCCAACACATGTCTTCTTACCCAAAGCGCTTGACATCTGTCTATTACTGCCTTCGCATGGCTGGTAATACCATAGAAGAACATCGGTGAAGCAAAAATGATATGGTCTGCTTCCAGAAGCTTTTTATAGAGCAATTGCATATCATCCTTAATCGCACAGTTGCCATCCTTGAGACAGGCATATATTTCCAGGCATGGTGAGATTTTGAGTTTTGAGACCAGCACCTTTTCGACCTCGGCTCCTGCCTCCCTGGCACCTTCCAGCGCCTTATCAAGAAGAATCTCGGTATTGCTTTGCCTTCTGGGGCTGCCCATGATGCCTAATACTTTCATATTGTTCTCCTTCTCATAATTATAGCGCCCCTGATAGAATTGGGCATAATCTCTATCAGGCTGAGACTTAAGACAGAGCCCTGAGCAAGAATTGAATCCTATTCTTTATACGCCATACTTGTCTCTAAGTATCTGCGAGAGCTCAGGCAGTAAGGCAAATGCTTTCTCAACAAGCCCTTCCTCAATGCCTGAGACCTGGCATTCGCTTACCGTCTTACCGACTGTGTTGACCTGGCCTAAATCGCTAAGGCAGCATCTGGCTGGAGCTACCAATGCCTGCTTTGCAATTTGATTCAAGGACAAACCTGTATTTTCCGAGATTACCTCCCAATAGCTTGAGAGAATCGCAGCCAGTGTTTCTGGTGTCTGAGTCGCCAGAGTTGTGGATTCAGTGGGGATAATGCCCCACGAGATAATCCCACCACTCTTGATAAATTCAGCCACATTGCCAGCATATTCCCTGGGCATAAACCCAATTTGATAGGCGTCGAAGGACAGGATTTCCACCCCCAACTCTAACAGATAGGGCAAATTCACCTCAGCACAGAGGTGCAGCCCCTTGGGACCTTCCAGTCCGGCAACGAAATTATGGTAATCTTCTCTAGCATGTTGCTCGTTGTACCCGGAAAAACCGCTGAACACGTAGCCCAGTCCTGGTTCATCCACCCAGACAAAGGCGTTAGGATTCCTCTTCTTGAGTTCCTGATACTGGATGTTGACTTTTCTCTGAATGAAATCAAACAAAATAGTTCTCGCCTCTTCGTTATAGATGATAGGCTTCAGGTCTTCATCCAACACTTTCAAGCCAAAACTCACCGGACCTGTGACTTGTCCCCTGATAGCTTTATAATCTTGAAGCTCCCTGGAGAGAAACTTGTGGAATACCTTGGAATACTCGGCGGTGAGGGCAAAAGCCTCCGGGACATCCATTTTCACGAAATACTCGTCGAGCTCTTGTTCAAATCTTGCAGTGTCAAAACTAAGCTTCTCTTTATCAAAGTCAATAGCTATACCGGGGAAATTCTGCGATGCTTGAACATACATATCCTCATACAAGCTCACTTTGGGAAGCTGGGGCCAGAATGGGATATCCAGGCTCAAGGCAAGCTCCAGCGCCCGGTCAACATCCCTGTGAGGCATTATCCCCATAGCGGTGGTGCTACATTGCGCCTCAAATTCTACCACGAATTTCTGGCCTCTCTTCCTACAAATATCCCTTAAATCATAGCACGGAGGCAGAAATTTTTTGGATGTCCTTTACCGCTTCACTCGCTTTTTATACTATGCTCACCACTTGCCACAGATTGTGGGCCAATATGCCCAGTCCAACCCATATGTCAGTACCCCGGTTTCTTGTTTTACCGGTTTCACTAGTACGGGGCTAGCTTAGAGCTTTTCAGGGAGAACTAATTAAGGAATTTCCTGACACCGACGAGGGTTGGTTTCCATTCCCCTTTCGGGTATCAGGTCTTTTCTGATTTGATTGGTTCGCTACCTTCAGCGAAAGACATTTGCGTTTTTTACTTCTTTTCTTGCGCTGTTATGTTCTCCGAGAGGCTTATGCGGACTTTCCTTGGCCCTTTCCCTGATTCGCCGTTGGTAGAAGCTTTGCCAGTTGTGACTTCTTCAACATGAGCCACCACGGGTACTGTTTGAAGCACATCAACAAGGTTCATGGGCCCACGCAGGAAGACCAGAATTGAAGGCATATCAATCTGAGGTACAATCATCTCAGTATTCTCAACTTCGGGTAATTGGTCAAGGAAGGACACGACTTCCATTATTTTGCCTATATTAAACGGAGGTAAGATTTCCACTTCCCATTGCGGATTGCCCAAATCTGGCTTGGCTCCACCCTCAAATAGTTTCGAGAGGTCGAGGCTCTTTTCAATGTAGTCCGCAGTCTGGCTTGGCTCTGGGTGTTCGTCAGGCACCTTGCTCTGTTCCTCAACTGTGGTGCCTTTTTCTTCTGCGATTTCTGCGGCTGCAGTGTCTTTCTGTTGCGCGGTTGTGGTGTCTCTCCCCTCCGTGATTTCTGCCGCTGCGGCGTCTTCCTCTTCCCCGACTGTGGTGTCTCTCTCCTCTGTGATTTCTGCCGCTGCAGTATCTTTCTCTTCCGCTACTGCGGTGTCTGTCTCCTCTGCGATTTCTGCGGCTGCGGCGTCGCTCTCTTCTGCGATTTTTGCAGCTATGGCGTCGCTCTCTTCCGTGATTTTCGCGGCTATGGTATCGCTTTCTTTCGCGATTTCCATGGCTGCGGCGCTGTTCTCCTCCTGGGGTTTAGCCAACCTATTGTCAAAATCTGCCTGTACCGCTGCTGCCTGCTTCTTAAGGCTCTCCAGTTCTTCCAGCATATAGCCGAATTGTTGATTTACAAGGTTGTGTAGCTCACTCCGGATTTTATTTCTCTCATTCTCCAGCATCAGTGCTGCTTCCTCGTCGGCTTTGACCTGGATTGCATTAGCCTTTTCATTAGCAACCTCCACAGCTTCAGCTATCTTCTGTTCAGCCATCTGTCGAGCTTGCTCCTTGGCTTTATCCATAATGGCAGTACCTTCAGCTTTAGCTTGTTCTTCGGCTTCTGTCTTGATCTGTGTGGCCAGCTTGTCGGATTCGACAACGGTCATCTCTGCAAGTCTATTAAGAGACGCGATATGGTCTTGGGACTGGGCCAGTTTATCTCGCTCCTCGGTAAGCTCGTCAATGAAAGGGGCTACCTGAGCCTCATCCAGCCCGTTTTTTACCCGCTTGAACTCACGACCCCCCAGAACAACGACATCATCTTTTTTAGCGTTATCACTCATAATATCATCCACTTTCTCACAGGACTCAAAACGGCAATAGTACCCCTCTACCACATCGGTCCCGTTTCACTTTATGATATTCCGTTATATTTCTATTCCTCGATTTTACCCTGAAAGACTTTCCAGATTCTCTCTGAATTTCTTTTGGTTTCTTCCCAGGCTTGCTGGATGGTTTCATCGCGTACCCTCAATGCTTCATTCACACCGTTCTGGTAAACCTGCTTAGCTTCCATTTTCGTCTTCTGATAAGCCTCCTCAGTTTCCTGTTCAGCCTTTTCCAGGGCGCGCTCGGCTTTTTCTAGGGCTTCTGTACAAATTTTAGCGGCGTTTTCTTCAATTTCTTTGTAGGACGCCTCTCCCTGGCGTTGGCGTTCCTGATATGCCTCCGCTACCTTTCTCTGAGCTTGCAGGTAGGACGTGTAGGCGGACTGGGCCTGGCTCATTAGCTCAGCAAGAGGACCACTGACCTCCTCGGGGGCCTCGGAAGGAACCTCGACCATTTGTTCCACGTCTTTGTCTACCACCTTTCTGGATTTTTGATTCCTACTAATCGCAGTCACCATGATACACCTCCTTAAATTTCCTTAAATTTGTTCCTCAAAATCGATGGCATTTATCATACTTTGACCACACGGCTCTTCTGAATTTTGTTAGTCTCCGACTTAAGACTAAGCAGTTCATCCTCCGCAAACAGCCTCCACCCTTTCCTGTCTCTACATTCGGCATCCTTTACGACGTTCTGCCTGATCCAGCGGAACAGAGTGCTCTTACCTATACCAACCATCTGGCAAACTTCAGCAGTTCTATAATAAACTCGTCCATTTATTTTTACAGGCATATCAACACCCCCTAAAACTAACTGAATATAGTCTAAGACCCGTCCGCTTTCCCGTCAATCACCCATTGGTAACCTTACTTTAGTAGTGGTATAAGATTGTCTTACACGCTACTAGCTTGCGTAGAGGCGACTGATGAAGCAAGCGGCGAAGCTGAGGTGATGGATTCAGGTTATTCCCGAAAGATGAGAGTCAAATGCAAACATAATGTATGAAGTGCCGTGTCAAAAGGGAAACAAAAGACACCAAAAGCATAACCATGAAAAATGGCAGCCCAGCGACCCAAGGCCGCTGCTCAACCCGTGGCACAAAGTATTCAGAACCGACAGGAATTAGACATGCTTCTGCACATCCTAAAGAACTCAGAAGGGCTGGATTTTCCCGGTGCCGGGACATCCAGCCCTTGTATTTCATAAATCACACCTAACAGTCTTGCAATACAGACGGCATTTATTTATACACTGGGATTCATAACGCGCCCGACAAAGAGAATGGCGCCCGTCTCAATGTCGCGAATCAGGAAAATGAAGGGGCGGTCTATGGTGACTTCCACAGGAGGCGGAGGTACTGCATTCAATGCCATAATCACTGCGGTGGCAGCAGCAGCCTCGGTGCCAGCTTCGTCCACGGCAACGAATGCCTTGTGCACAACGGCGGATATGAACAGCTCAGGTTTACCAGTCATTCCGGAGAAATCCGCGCTGCTAGAAAAGGCAATCGGCATGCCCATCCCGGCGAGGGTATCCTTCAGGCTGAACTCTGACTCAAATTCGAATTGGGGCATCGTCAGGGCGACCTCAGTGAGTTGCAGATCATTTATGATGGCATCAACGTGATGAGCCTGAAGTCCTTCTTCAAAAGCCTCGAAGTTGCCAGCTTCAGGCAGAAGGATAACCATGGAGAGTTCACCGCCATCGTAGAGCAGCTCAACCGCCTGGTAGCCTTCCCCCTCGGTGTAGCCGAACGACTCCGTCTGCTTCATCATCGGCACTGCTACTTGCCCGCCGTCAAGAAGATAGAACGGGCCGTCTGCTGTCATGTCCTCATCGAAGGGGTATCCCCAGGCAGCATTGAAGTAGATAGCATTAGTTAGCACAAGGCGGGTCAGTGCATCAATCGCGCCTTGCGGAATAAGGTCTTCGATGCGACCTTCCGTCTGGTCACTGACCCAATCATTGATTGTGAGCCGGGACTTTTCCGTCTCTGTTATGAAATCCAGTATTCTCAACCCGGCCCCGTAGTTCTCAGCCAGGACATCGAGGAAGTCAGACAGGAACTCATAATCCTTCTGCCCCCAGATGGCGTTGACGATGTTCAATCTGAATCCTTCCCCGTCCTTGCCAGCAGCACCTTCACCCCTTCTCATAAGTTCTGCATCAAGCCAGTTAAACGCCGGGTGCAGCCTGTCCTGTTCAAGAAGGAATTGAAGGGTATCGGCCATCTGTTGAGCGGTTTCGCCACGCCCTCCGGCGTATGTCATCGCCAGCGCCAGTGAGATGCTGTAGGGAGAGTAGAAAAGATTACCTCTTTCCTCTCTAAGCGCCTGATAAAGCTCAAAGGCGAAGGCGCTGTTTCCTTCAACCAACAATGCTTGCTCGCTTGTGCTGACATCCGGTGAAGTTATCCGCTCTTTATCTGATTCGAGCACCTCGCCCGCTGCTGGCTGAGCCATCTGAATAGAGGCTATCAGCGGCAGCAACAACGCTAGGACTAATGCGACTATCAAACCCTTGTTCATTTCATTCACCTCCTACAAGTATTTAAACTGTTTAATTTTGCCCTTCAGTTCAGAGACCGTCCGTCGCCCCGGCTACCCGGGGCGACAGTCGAACGGCGTCTAGGTTCAGTATAGGAGTTGCACTTCATTGATGTAATCCAGATTTTCCAGGCTGTTCATCTTTATCTTGGC
>SOHS01000139.1 GCA_004377135.1 Dehalococcoidia bacterium
GCAATTCCTCCGGCGGAGCTTCCAGAATGCCTCTCAGAGTCTTGAACCTCTTCATGGCTTCTTTGGCTTGCGGCTTACAGTCCCTGCGGGGCGTCCCCAGCGTCAACAGCAGTTCCACAATTTCATAATCGAGAAACGCCGATAGCCCCGATTGATTGAACCTTTCCTTCAGTCTTTTCCTGTGACCTTCCT
The DNA here is from genome assembly GCA_004377135.1 of Dehalococcoidia bacterium. Taxonomy (GTDB): domain Bacteria; phylum Chloroflexota; class Dehalococcoidia; order GIF9; family AB-539-J10; genus RBG-13-51-36. The sequence goes on from SOHS01000139.1 coordinate 193, forward strand.
GGCTTTTAACTTCCATGATTAAAACTGTCTTTCGTAACTCCCCTGACCCCTCTTACTTTAAGAGGGGAATTTCGGAATACGTTTGTTGTTACTCCTTATTGTTGACTACATTATTATATATATTAACCTATGGGTATGGAAATCACGTTATACGATTGCAACGAAAGTGCTGATATAATACTAATGCAATGAATTTAGCCCGACAAATAGAGCAATATCTACCCCAGCAACTCCTGGAGTTGGTCAAGGACATCAGCGGACAGGCTGCCGAGCGGGGAGAAAAGGTGTATCTCGTCGGTGGTATAGTACGGGACCTGCTTTTAGGTTATCCCAACTTCGACCTTGATCTGGTAGTCGAGGGCGATGCCGTGAAACTGGCTCAACAGGTGGCTGAAACCAGTCAGGCAAGGTTGCTGGCCCACCGCCGCTTCGGCACCGCCAAGCTCAGATATGAGAAGTTCACCCTGGACCTGGCTACAGCACGAAAGGAGACTTATGCCAGACCGGGGGCACTGCCTGCGGTCACCCCGGGCGCCATCAAGGATGACCTCATCCGTAGGGATTTCTCTATCAATGCTATGGCTGTATCTCTCGCTTCCAACGATTATGGGGAACTGGTTGACCCCCATCGAGGTAAAAGCGACTTAGAGCATCGGCTCATCCGTATTCTGCATCCCGGAAGTTTCAGCGATGATGCCACCAGGATTTTACGAGGCGTGTGTTATGAACAACGGTTTGGTTTTGAATTCGAAGCACAGACCGCCCGCTTACTTAAGCGGGATATTACTATGCTGGATACAATAAGCGGCGACCGAATAAGGCACGAGCTGGAACACATTTTTGAGGAAAACCGACCAGAACTCGTTATAAAGCGCCTTGACGAGCTAGGAGTATTGCAAAGAATAAACCCTTCCCTCAAAGGCGACAGTTGGATAGCTGAAAAATTTGACAGAGCCCGCCATCTAAAGAAGCCCGCCCAATTGCCCTCGCTCTATTTCTGCCTTCTTATTTATTCATTTAGCGAAAGGGACATTGAGCGATTTCTCGCCCGTCTTAACATACCGGCAAAATTGTCCCGGGCCATGCGCGATACGCTCCGCCTCAAGGCCAGGCTTCCCCTCCTGGACAAGTCTTCCCTGAAACCCAGTGAGATCTATTACCTGCTCCGGGAATACGAGCTTTTGGCAATACAAGCAAATGCCATAGCCTCAGACGAAAAAGAAGGCACCCCATCCTTAATCGTACATCACCACCTCCAGCTGTTTCTCACAAAACTGCGCTATGTAAGAACTTCCCTCGACGGGGAAGAGCTAAAAAGACTGGGCATCTCCGCCGGACCTGAGATGGGAAAGGTCCTCCGGATATTGCACAAGGCAAAACTAGATGGAGAGGTTAGGACCAGGGCAGATGAAAAAAACCTGGCTCTCTCTTTAAAAGCACGCGACTTCCCTACTGACCCTGAACCTCCTTGGGAGTGACTGGAGCGGGACATCCGGCCCTTGTCGTGTGACAACGCAGGGGACATACAGAATAATAGAGAGCTATCGTTACACGACCTCTTTATCACCGAAACTAGAATGGAAAGGGAGGGAGAAGATTCAAAATTTCCCCGCCAAAGTAGCAGATGACAAAATATTTGATAAACTTCGCTGGCCAGCAAGGCAAGAGGAACTTCCATAAGGGTAGTTTAGAGGCTCCGGCCAGGAGCCCAGCTATGTCAGTTAGAGGTTGAAGAGAGACGAGGAAAATGCCCCAGGGGCCATACCGTTGCATCCAGCCTACAAACCTATCGTATCCCGGTGTGCTTTCAGCGAGTACGATCCTCTTTCCCAGGTAGCCAGCATAATAACCAGTTATTTCCCCCAGGGTACCGGCTACGCTGGCTACCAAAACTACGAGAATCAGGTTACAATTACATTGCTCTATTGCCCATAGCATAATGGAAATGTGGAATACCACCGGAACAAAGATGGCCGCGTTAGCCACCAATGTGACTCCAAAAACAATCAAATAAGCTATGGGGGCAAATCCCTCTGCCGGGATATCGAAATAAGTCGTTAAGTATTGGAGTAAAAAGTAGAAGCCGTAACTGACACCACTGAGGATGACAATATAGAGTGCCATCTTAAGCCATCTATTTTGCTTCAGCCTTTCCATTACCATTAAATTACCTGCCCCTGCAGGTCTAAAGACCCGCAGCTACATTTGTGTGTGGAAAAGAAGATGCCAGGTAGCACTCCAATCCTTGCTTTTTCAGTTGCGAAAACAGCTCGCGGGCTTTTCTCTCATCTGCGAAAAAAGTAAAAAGACATGGTCCCGAGCCAGCGAGATAAACTCCTGGGGCCCCGGCTTCTTCCAGAGTCTTCCGATATTTGTCCAGCCCGGGGAAGAAATCAAAAGCTACTTTTTTGAAGACATTAAACATAAGACCAGGGTCAATCGCCTTCCCCTGCCTCAAAGATGACAAGGTCTTTTGAACAAACTGGCCTTCGGTGAAATAAGCAGCGTCTAAATTATTATACATTTGCTTTGTTTTGTTCAAGATTTTAGGTACCGGCGGCACCAGTAACACAAAGCAGGTTGAAGGCAACGATGGTAGGGGGGTTATCTTTTCTCCCTTTCCTTCGACCAAAGCCGTGCCTTTATGGATAAAGAAGGGAACATCCGAGCCCAGCTTAGATGCTAAATGAACCAGCTCAGAAAGCGACAACGCTAATACCCAAAGCTCATTTAGAGCCAAGAAGGTGGCAGCGGCGTCGCTGCTGCCACCACCCAATCCCACAGCCCAGGGTATATGCTTGCGAAGTTCGATTCGTGCCCCCCGACTATATTTCGTGCTTTCCTTAAGGAGGGTGGCTGCCTGTATTACCAGGTTATCGCGATTCAAACTGGGCTCAGCACATTCAAAGCATATTTCCTCGTCTAATTGAAAATTGAGGACATCGCATAAGTCTATTGACTGAACAATACTGGAGATTAGGTGATAATCATTATTCTTGCCCAGCACTTCGAGGACGAGGTTTATTTTAGCCGGGGCATAAACAGTCAACACTATAATCTTTTTGAAAAGGGAGCAAAGATTTTCCATAGCTCCCTCCATTCCTCCAGGCTAAGAGTTTCAGCTCGCCGTTCACCTTCTATTCCAGTCTTCTCCAGTAATAAGGTAACCTGGCTGGGCGGCATCTCTAACGAGTGAGCCAGAGAATTGCGAAGCTGCTTACGAGGAGAACTGAAACCATGCATAACTACATCAAAAAAACTAGCGGCATTGGGGACCTCGATAGGCGGCTGAGAATAAACATCCAGGCGTAAAATAACTGAATCCACCTTCGGCGGGGGATAAAAACTTGCCGCTGGCACATAGGATATAATACTGGGCCTGCTATAAAACTGAGTCTTAACACTGAGCAAGCTCATATTACCAGGGGTAGCAACCATAGCTTCACCAACTTCCTTCTGTACCATTACTATCATCTCTGAGGGTTGGGGTAGCGCCTCGAAAAAATGGCGCAATAATGGCGAAGTAATGTAATAAGGAAGATTAGCTATAACTTTGTAACCTTGGAAAAGTGCGGAGACGGCTAACTTACTTTCTAGAATTTGCCGGGGGGTAACCCTAAGTATATCAGCATGGATAATTTTGACATCGGGGAAGGCGGCCAGTCGTCTTTTCAGCAGGGCAACTAATTTGGAATCAAGCTCAACAGCAATGACCTGGGCTCCTTGTTTGGCTAACCCTTCAGTTAATATACCCAGGCCTGGACCTACCTCAACTACAATGTCCCCGGCGCTAAGCTCAGCAGCAGATAGAATACGCTCTAATACAGTTTCATCTATAAGGAAATGTTGCCCTAAGCTTTTTTTCGGTTTGACACCAAATTGGCGAAGTAATTGCCGATAAAAAAGCGTCAGTTTATCCGAACAATTGATAGAAGCCCTTGCCCACTTTCTTTCCTGTGTATCCAATTTCAACCATCCTTTTCAATAATGGAGCTGGCTTATATCTTTCCCATCCAGTCTGCTGGTAAATCCCTTCCAAGAGGTCAACTATAACGTCTATACCAACCATGTCTGCCAGCTCGAATGGGCCCATAGGCCAGTTGTGTGACAATTTCTCTATTTTATCTATATCCTCTATGCTGGCTAAATTCTCCTCCAATAGTTTGGCGGCCTCGTTCATAACCAAGGTTATTATCCTGTTGGTTACAAAGCCAGGGGAATCCTTAACCACGACTGTTTCCTTACCCAAGGATTTGATGAAATCGAGGCTTACTTCCACAGTCTCCTCTGATGTAAGCAGAGTCTTCACTATTTCTACTCCCTTCATTAACGGCACGGGGTTCATAAAGTGTGTGCCGATAACCTTTTCGGGACGCCTGGTGGCAGAGGCCAGTAGACTTACTGGTATTCCCGATGTGTTAGAAGCCAGAATTGTTTCCCTGGGGCAGACTTCTTCAAGCTGCCCAAATATCGGCAGCTTTACCTCCGCTCTTTCAAATACCGCCTCGATAACGTAGTCAGCATCTTTGGCGGCATTCTTCATGTCAATCGAGGTCCGAAGTTTTGCCAGAGCTTCGTTCATCTCTTCTTGCTTCATTTTTTCCTTTTGCACAAATTTAACCAGGCTTGCTTTGATTATGCCCAGACCACGGTCCAGAAACTCCTGTTTTACGTCAATTATGGTTGTTTCATAGCCGGCCTGTGCCGATACTTGAGCTATGCCGCTGCCCATAGTCCCAGAACCAATAACACATACCTTTTTTATTACCATGCCTATTGCCTCCCAGATGATTGAATTCTCTATACCATGGTATAACCACCATCGACGCTGATAGTCTGTCCAGTTATGAAGTCGGCTCGGCCTGAAGCCAAGAAGAGAACAGCATTGGCTATATCATCTGGTGTCCCCAGCCGTCCGAGAGGGATACCCTTGGCTATTTTCTCCAGTGCTTCTGGGGTGCCAAATATTTTCATCATATCATCCGTCCACATGCTCTCCGAAGCAGTAACATCTCGGCTTGCAGGAATAACAACGCCCGGACAAATCACATTGACGTTTATCCCATAACGGCCAAGCTCCCTGGCTAGAGACTTTGTCATGGAAATCAAAGCACCCTTGCAGCCACTGTAAACGGCTTCTCTCAACTGACCTACTCTGGCAGCATCAGAACCAATGCTGATGATTTTTCCGTACTTTCGCTCAATCATATGGTCTAAAACGGCTCTAGTGCAATTTATATCGCTCCAAAAATTGCGGGCTATCTCCTTTTCCCAGTCCTCTCTGGATTTCCTTACAAAAAGGTCATCCTTGACCCAACCAACAACGTTGACCAGTATATCTACCTGGCCAAATTTATCCAGTGTTTGCTTTACCATCGCCTGCACCGAATTCCAGTCGGTTACATCCGTCCTTATATTCTCAACTTTGCCCTTGCCTAGAGCATTGGCCTCCTTAGCTACTTTAGCTCCTTGAGCTTCATCTAGTTCGGCTATAGCCACTTTCGCTCCTTGCTCAGCAAAAGCCAGAACGATACCCCGCCCAATATTGGAACCACCCCCAGTAACAATTGTTGTTTTACCTTCAAGCCCTAAGAAATCCATCTAGGAATTTCTTCCTATCTACTCCAAATTTCATAAGCCGTGCACCTGTTCTCGATTCCTAAACCGGGAAGCTGTCTTTGCCAGCTGGCTCCAACCAGGCAACTCTATATCACACTGGAATTGCTATTTACCGCTGCTTCCTTCCGGACCTGACGGGGTTCATAGTCTCCAGTTGTATAGAACCCGATTATCAACACTGCTCAGCAAAAACAAATCTAGCCGGCCGTAAACCTCAAACAGGAATTCAGCCCCGCTATAGCGGCTTTCGGGTACAGGGCACCGCTAGCTCCCCGCCTAGCACGACTCAGTTCATGATGTTACCAATAAGTGTTAACCAAGTCAATATTAGGAAATGTGAGCGTCTGGCGATGTCATTCTGAGGTGACTACTAGACAAGGCTAACAGTTGCTTTTTCAGCTAGTTCTGGGACAAGTCTGTTTCCTTGAGCTTTTTTCTAGATATCTTCCCCGAGCTAGTTTTAGGTATACTGTCTACAAATTCAATTCTCTTAGGGAGCTTAAAATCAGCCAGGTTTTGGTAACAAAGGTTGGACAGCTCTTCTGGCGTGGCATGTTGTCCTTCTTTAAGCACTACGAAGGCTGTGGGTATCTGTCCCCCATAACCATCGTTAATACCTACATAGACGGCCTCAGCTACGCTAGGGTGGCTCAGCAGCACGAATTCAACTTCTGACGGACCAATCTTAAGTCCAGAAGACGTGACTATTATGAATGACTTCTTTTCTATATACTCCAGGTAGCCCTCTTCATCCATCTTTACAAAATCTCCGGTATAAAACCAGCCATCCTTAATGACTTGAGCCGTGAGTTCGGGAGCTTTATAGTATCC
>SOHS01000122.1 GCA_004377135.1 Dehalococcoidia bacterium
GGTCCCACGAAAGAATCAGGGCCTACTCGAACCCCGGGCATGAGGCTGGCATTTACTCCGATGCGGCAACCTCGACCCACAATTGCCCCTAGTTTATCATAGCCAGTGTCTATCAGGCTATCGCCGACTTTTATCGAGATATTCCCTTCGTCGAGTCGGAAGTTAGCCAGCACAGTGCCGGCGCCTAAAGAGCAATTGTCGTCCACTATGGATTCACCAATATAGTTAGAGTGAAACCAGCAGTTATCGCCGATGTAAGAGTGCTTCACCTCAGTGGAATAACCAATAACGGAGTTAGAACCGATATGGCTGTAGTCTCGCACCAGGGCATTATTACCAATGATTGAGTTTGCCCCGATATACACAGGACCTCGGATCACAGCATTTTCCAGCACCTTGACATTATCGCTCAGGATAACTTTTCCTTCGATGGTAGCTTTCTTGGAGATACGGGCTGAGGAGGCTATATGAGGTTGAGCATTATCCAGAAAATATTCCATTACTTTGAAGATATGCCAGGGATATTTTATTGGTGCCCAGAAATCATCGTAGGGAACCACCTTGATCTTGTGCCCTCTCTTTACCATGTTGTCCAGGGCGCATTCATAGACATCGTCTCTGGTGGTCTGCACGGTTTTAATATAGTGTAGGAGCTCCTCCGAGTTAGTATGGCAGTGAATCAAGATGTTTACTAGATTGCTGGGTTCCTCACCAGGATTGGGCTTTTCCACGATGTGTAGTAACTCATTTTGAGAATTTACTTGAAGGTAGCCTCCCGGGAAGTATTTCTGGACTTGATAACCCAGAATATAGGAGGAGGCAGTTGTTTTTTCAGCTTCGCTGAGGATTTTGGTGTATGCTGAGCTTGAGAAGACATCGTTGGGATTTATTACCAAAAGCTGGCCGTGCAGGAAGGGCTCAGCGCTTTTTAGGGCATCAGCGATGCCTAACGGCTTCTTTTGTAGAGCAAGGTCGGCTTCTATCCCAGGAATTTTTTTGGTTATTTGCTCTATCCTCTGTATATTGTCGGGATTCCCAATGATTACAAAATGGCTCAAACCTGCCTCGGAGGCTGTTTTTATTTGATGTTCGAGCAAGGACTTCTCAAGAAAATCAAGCAGGAATTTGTCTTCAGTAATAGGAAACATCCTCTTGCCACGGCCGCCGCAAAGAAATACCGCTTTCACCTGTTAGCCTCCACCAGACTTTGAACAATTTCTTTGCCTTTGCTTACAAGCCCATCGGTCTGTGCCTGCGATGTTGACTCTGATACTACTCGGATGACAGGCTCAGTGCCACTAGCCCTGATAAGCATCCAGGAGTCAGGAAATTTCAGCCTCAGGCCGTCAAGAGTATTTATCTCATCGGGAGCAAAAAGGTGAGCCCTTTCCTTTACCTGAGTCATGACCAACTCTTTAAGCTCATTGGGGCAAAAAATCTTTGCTTTTTCGAAGAATAGTCTGGGAATACCTTGGAAGAATTGCCTGATTTCGCGGGCATCGCTTAGCTGACTTAACAGGAAAAGTGAGGCGAAGATACTATCAGGGTAATAGCCTAGCTCAGGGAAAATATAAACGCCTACCTGTTCCACTCCTAAGGCGGCATTGAGTTCCTGGGCTAAATGAGCCACGGGGACATCACCGACTCTGCCTCTGACCACTTTTGCCCCAAGGTCCTTCATCGCCAGGTCAAGAAGAGTTCCAGTTTCTACGGTGGTAGCAATCATTTTCTTTCCCGTTCGCTTGACAGCCAGTCTCGAAATGAAGGTGATAGGCTCGTTGAAACCGAGGAAACCTTCTTTATCGCAAAAAACAACGCGGTCGGCATCGCCATCAAAGCAAATAGCTAAGTCAGCATTATGATGCCTCAGGAAACTAACTGTGCCCTGGAGGGTATCTGCTTTCGGCTCGGGACTTCTCCCTGGGAAAAGGCCATCTGGCTCATCATTTACAGTTGTTACATCAAAGCCCATCTGAACAAAGATGTAGCTGGCAAACTTGGAGGCAGCGCCATTGCCAGGATCAACGACTACTTTTAGCTGGTGATTAAATCCCGATAGGGAAAGCTTGCCTTCGATAAAGGAAAGGTATCTTTGTTTCATATCCTGTGCTTGCTCCAAAGTTCCTCTCTTCCCCTGGCGGAATTTCTGATTAGAATAGACTTTCTCTATCTCCGCTTCTTGAGCCTGGCTATATCCCAGCGAATTCTCAGTGAAGAGTTTGATTCCATTGAACTCGGGTGGATTGTGGGAAGCCGTGACCATAATGCCAGCGGCGAAGCCCGATTCCCGGGTGAGCAATGCCAGCGCCGGGGTAGGTAAGATGCCTAAATCAACTATGTTTATGTCGCAGGAAAGCAAGCCCGCAGTAACCGCCTCCTTAATCATATCCCTGCTTATTCTGGTGTCGGTAGCGATACAAACTGTAGAAGCTGGAGGCAAGGTAGTGCCTATAGCTAAGGCAACCCGACGGCAGAAATCAGGCGATAAATCCTGGTTGACTATACCTCGGATGCCACTGGTCCCAAATAGTCTTCTTGTGTGCATTGCCTGTCTTAAGCTAGGTTAAATAGAAGATAGCATGGAATTAAGTGCTTGGCAACAACCACACGATATAATAACATATGTTAAACTAGGTTTCCCGGTCATAAGCGGCGCTGTTTTGGAAAAATATAATGACAAGGGAAATAGCTCTAACCCTGCTAGCCACAGTTTCGCCTATTAGTGAGTTGAGGGGTGGTATACCGCTGGGGATATTGGAATTTGGGCTAGACCCCTTGTTTACCTTCTTTATAGCGGTCATTGCTAATACACTGATATTTTTCCCCATCTTCTTTGCTTTGCGCTTCTTTTACGACAAATTCCTGTTCCGCATCCCACTGTTCGACAAATACCTGGATAGCCTAAGGAAGAGAGGTAAGCCAAAGGTAGAGAAATATGGTTTCTGGGGGTTGGCCTTGGTTGTGGCCATACCTTTGCCTCTCACTGGGGCATATACGGGGACTATTCTGGCCTGGTTGGTGGGCATGGATTGGAAGAAAGCCTTTCCTGCCGTTGGGCTGGGTGTGATTGTGGCTGGTGTCGTAGTGCTCTTAATAACTTTGGGGGTAATCAGCATTCCCTGAAAATGAAGTTTTCAGGCGTAACTAAATTAAATTCCAATAAGCAATTCAGAAACAATTTTTACTTTGGGCGGGCATAACTACAACCCTATATATGGTTGGTAATGAAAGGCTGGGTATCTTTTGTATAGATACCCAGCCTTTCATTGGTTCTGCCAACTACGATATTAGCTTTAAGCCTTCCCTATTCTGAACATCTTGGTTGCGCAAACGGGACATACGCCTTGAGTAGCCGGCCTGCGATTCTTCATGATTATGCTTCTGGGATTCTTCATTTCCCTTTTGGCGCGGCATTTCATACAGTATGCTTGCATCTGTTCACCTCCCTTTTTTTAAAAGAATAAGCCATCGTTACTCGAATGTCAATAGTTTTTCCTTAAATATTCTATAAATATTGTAAAAAGTCTCGTTGCTTATGCGTATTAGTCACAATTCCAACTGGGGGATGAAGTTAATCAAATGGTTAAAAAAAGTTAGATGTGGAGTTGCTGTAGCACCTGGCGTGCCTTCTGACTTGCTCGGGCACGGTGGCTGATTTGATTTTTTATCTCAAATGGAAGTTCAGCCATGGTCTTACCTATCTCAGGAAGGGAAAAAATAGGGTCATAGCCAAAACCATTTTCTCCCTTAGCCTCAAAGGCAATCATGCCATGACACTCGCCATAGCATAACTTTGCACGGCTTCCTGGACTAGCTATAGCAATGACGCACTTAAAACGGGCTGTTCGTCTCTCCCAGGGAACGCCGTTAAGTTTAGCTAAGAGGAAGCTCACCTTCTCTGCATCAGTAGCAGCTTCACCGGCAAAGCGAGCCGACTTAACACCCGGCTCCCCGTTAAGGGCATCCACCTCCAGTCCTGAGTCATCGGCAAGAGCGGTGAGCTGGCTTAATTTGGCATAAGTAATGGCTTTTAACCGAGCATTTTGTTCGTAGTTGTTCCCCGACTCTGTGACGGTTTTTGCTATTCCTTCTTCGGTCAGCGTAGTTATTTGATAACCAAGGCCATCCAGGAGAAAGCGATATTCCCTGATTTTCCCTGGGTTGGAGGTAGCTAGGAGAAGCTTCGGCATTCTGTCGTTAGATGTCTTGAAATCGTGGTGCCAGCTTCTTTGCCACTTCGGGCATGGTGGTGTATTCCATTTCCTCGAGCGGCAGGCGATGTGGTTCAAATGGCCCCATTCGGCGCAGGAAATCTGCCACAATGTTTGCTTGATGACGAACCTCATCGAAAGCAGGGTCATCGAAGAGGTCACGAGGCCCGACAAGCTTGCCATTAGCAAGTTGGAAACCAGCGGCTATTACTCTTGGTGGACCATCGAAACGGCAGGGATTGCTTTCCCTGACAGCTACCGGCATTAAGGGGCCATGGTGCGAGCCTCTCATCCAGCCTTCTACTATGTTAACAGAAGCAAAGGGTTCCAGTATTTCACCCACGGCGGGAAATTTTCCCTGGGAGCGAACGATACAGACAGGGTCATCCTTGCCTATGTATCTGCCGGCCATGAGAGACAATCTCTGAGTAGAGGAGACAGCAGCGATTTCACCGCTCTCCTTATGGTACACCGCTTTAACGGCATAGCGGCCTGGTGCGCCAAGAAAAACTAGCATGTCGTAGATTTCCTCAGGAGCGTTAAAACTGATTTTTTTGTGCTCTTTGACGTCGTGGACTTCAAATGTGAAGCCAGAGTGCATATTAGAGGCAATAACCAGCCCAATGGTGTTAAAGGGGTCAGCAAATATTTTATATAGCGGCAGATTCCAGGCGCCAGACGCCGTCTTATCTGCCATAAATATGACTATGGTTTCAGCCTGGCGCTCGGAAAATTGCATCTCAGCTGTACCAGGTCCCAGCCCCTTGACATTACCGGAGAAAGCATCAGCTAGAAGGTCCTGCCCGGCACCATGTAGCTTCAAGCTCTTAGCTACATTGGTGCATTCCACAAATGTATCCCAGGCTAACTTGTGGATTTGTTCACTATCTTCACCTTGCTGGTGAGTCATTATCAACTGAAGGTCATCGCCACAAACTGTAACGTGATGGTCTATGAGCAGCCCCTGGCCTTGGGCATGTGCCAGTTTTTCCTTAGCCTTTTGTATTACATCGGGGTGGCTGGAGGAATGTCCGACATAGCCGCCGATGTCTGCTTTGATAACGCTTAAAGTTAATTCCATTTCACCTCCCTTGCTGTAGTTTAACAGTGGAAAGGGGTGAACGTCAATCTGGGATAAGAATTAGTCCCTCTTCACTGTTACCTAAAGCCTCCACCCTATTTTGGTGATAGAGTAAAGCAGTATAAGCTGCCACCGCAGCATCGCACAAGTCGTGGTCGAACATGTCTAGATATGGCTTAAGACCAGGTAGAATGTCTCCTAGCTTGTCCTTAAGGAAGCTCATCCCTTGTTTGGTAGTTTTCCGGGGCACGGTTTTGCCAAAGAGGCGGACTTTGCTGGCAAAGGGATAGACCTCGATAACTTGACCGGCTTGCTTCGTTTCGCGGCCAATGCTAGTTTTGAGCTCGATACCACGGTAGATCAAGTCCTTGATAAAGGTTTTCTTGCTAGTGGGGTAACAAGGAATTCCTTGTCGCCTCAATTCCTGGTCACATTGCCTATTCTTCCTTGGGAATTTGGGCTTGCAAGGACAACTTTCCTCAAGGCAACATAACCCTGATGGCAAACTCAAGGGGGCATCAATTGCTATTACTTGAGGTGAATAGAAATTTAACAGAGTGACGATATCTCTATTCTCTATGATGAAGCCAAGGTAAACAAGCTGTGATTTACTATCCAATCCTAAGCAAGCGCTAGGTTTTGCCTCTGTTGAGGTTAAATCGATGCCAAAAAAAGTGAGATACTTCATGTTACTGGGGAATATTTTGTGCCTAACCGTTTTAATATCTCTCTAGCTGCCACTATACCTGAGGCTGAAGCTTGGACTAATCCCCGGCTGACACCAGCACCATCGCCAGCAGCGAATACATTACCGATCTCGGTCTCCAAACAAGGGATCAATTTTAGCTGACTAGAGTAAAATTTAACTTCTATCCCGTAAAGTAAAGTATATGGAGAAGCGACGCCCGGAACTAGTTTGTCCATAGCTTGAAGCATTTCCACTATATTCTTGATATAGCGATAGGGTAGGGCAAAGCTTAAATCTCCTGGAGTTGCCGCTTTTAAGCTTGGTTCAATGGGACTATCCTGGAGACGGGTTTGTGTGGAGCGGTGACCATCCATTAAGTCTCCCAATCTCTGCACCAACACACCGCCGCTAAGGACATTAGCTAGCCTCGCCAGATATTTACCATAGGCAATAGGTTCATGGAAAGGCTCTGTGAAGGTGGTGCTCACTAAAATGGCAAAGTTAGTATTTTTTGTCTTGGGCCGGGTATAACCAATTCCATTAACGGTAATAACAGGGTCGGAGCCACCTGTGGATTCCGTGATTACCTCGCCTCCAGGACACATGCAGAATGTTCTAACCCGATCGTTGAAACTTTTGGAATAAAATTCGAGTTTTGCTTCATACAATGTCGAGGTTAGCTTCTCCATGATTGTCATTGGTACTTCTATTCGGCAACCCACATCTACAGGATTAGAATTAAGGCTTAGTTTGAGCCTCTCGGCTTCATTGCATAGCCATTCTGCTCCCTCTCTCCCCGGGGCCAAGATTAAGTAGCGACAGCTTAAGTTTTCACCATTGCTAGTTTCAATAGCTTTGACCGCACCATCTTCAACTATAATATGCTTAATTGTTGTTCTTAGCCTTATGTCTAATTTAGATGACAGATAATTTTGCATAGCCTTCAATGTTTCGTGACAAAGCTCTGTTCCCAAGTGACGCAATTTAACAGGGGTTAATGTAAGCCCGGCTAAGGCAGCCTCTTGCTCCAGTTCAGCTGTATTCCCCCCTATTCCATAGACTTTGGGCGGGGCGCCAAATTTGAGATAGATAGAATCAACATAATCTATAAGTGCTTGAGCTTGGTCTAAGCCGACCAGTTCTTTGAGCCGGCCGCCTATTTGGGTGGACAATGTTAGTTTGCCATCGCTGAAAGCACCAGCACCTCCAAAGCCGCTTACCAAATTGCAGGGGAAGCAGAGGGCACAGCACCCATTTCTGTTTTGAACAGGGCAAATGCGAGCATCAATTTCTCCTCCCTTGTCCAGGAGTAAAACGTCGAGGCCAGCGTTACATAATTCCAAGCTAGCGAATATACCCGCAGGGCCAGCACCAATTATGGCGACATCATAAATTTTGGCCATTTAGATTCACTCTAGGATTGTTGACGTAACCAATCGGTTAAAAGGTTTCCAGATTTAAGGATTTCATCAGCCGCAGAGTAGGGGTCAATCTCTCCTTTTTCCACCCTCTCAATGTAGATACTCAGTTGCCCATCTTGCTCAATTAACATGAGCAACTTATGAGTGAGTTTTCGTTCTAGAGTTTTTATGAAGTCCTGTTTACGTTGTAGTTGGCGACGTTGTGAAAGTCGACCCTCTTCACAGAGGGCTTGGTGGTGTAATTGAATTTGTTTGTAAAGTTCCTCAATGCCAATGTCGTTAACTGCTTCTGTGGCTACCACAGGTATATTCCACCAACTTGTCTCGTGAAGCTGCAGCATAGCTTGTATATCACGGACAAAGTTATCGGCACCAGGATGGTCAGATTTATTAACTACAAATATGTCAGCAATCTCAAATAGTCCTGCTTTCATTGTCTGGATGGCATCCCCAGATTCAGGGCATAATATGACAAGCACAGTATCGGTCTTCTCCATAATATCTACCTCGCTTTGCCCTACTCCTACCGTCTCTATCAGGATGATGTCTTTACCAGCGGCATCAAGCAACTTAATCACAGAGCTGGTAGCTTGTGGTAGCCCGCCTACACTGCCACGCGTCGCCATACTGCGAATGAAAACCCCATCGTCAAGATAATGTTGCTGCATTCTTATCCGGTCACCTAATACTGCCCCTCCTGTGAATGGGCTTGAGGGATCTACGGCAATTATTCCGACTTTTAAGCCTTGTTTCCGCATCAACACTGTCAGCTTGTCCACCAAGGTGCTCTTTCCTACTCCCGGTGGGCCGGTCACCCCTATACAGTGCGCCTTCCCTAGGTGAGGAGCGATGAGTTTCATTATTTCGGGCACTTGGCTGCTTTCGTTTTCCACCAGGCTGATGACGCGTGATAGGGAGACGTTTTCTCCCTTAAGTATCCGTTCCACTAGTCTCATAATTTTAGGAGTCATCCATTACGGGGTGAGGTTATTTTATAGCTTTCTAAATTACCGGTCAAATAAGTTTACTGAGATGGCAAGAAGGCTCTAAGCTCAATTCAATTGTGGGCTAAAAATGTCTGTGGACAGACACTAACAAAATGTTTGGCGATTCTTGTCTTTCTTTACGCTGCTTTGCCCAAAGGCATTATATATAGGGGCTTAATTTGTTCCTCTACCCCGAGGACTTTCCTTACCTCTTCATCATGAAAGGCGCCGACTTCCACTGTGGCTAACCCCAAAGCCACAGCTTGAAGGTGGATGTTTTCACCTACATGTCCTACCTCTATGTGAACGTATCTTTCTCCACGTCTGCCATATCGATAGGAAGTCCTGTGATAAAGGGCACAGACGACAATATCCACCGGGGCGTCAATAATAAACTCTTGGTCCAGAGTTGCTCTGGCTAAATCTGGTCTTAAATCGCCTAACGTGTGTAAGCTCAAGGAATGGGAGTCTGCTTCATAGTGGTAAATGCCGGCCTGTAATTCTTCGGGAGCTTGCTTTGCCTCGCTGGCAATGACACCTTGTTTGCCAACGAACACAAAAATCTCCAGGGGATAGGTAGCTCCGGCACTGGGTGCTGCCCTGAACTCTCTAGTTCCAGTGATGCCCTGGGCCGACCAAAGTATTTGACTCAATTGAGACAAGTCTAGTGGCTCCCTACGGTATTTACGAACCGCTCTGCGCCTTAGTATCGTTTCCTCTAATGAAACCTTGCCTTTCAACTGAGGAGAGGGAAGCTTAATTATGGTTTGCCTCATGCCAGATTCTTCGCTACCTCCAGAATGTCAAATAACATTTAGCCCTTGATAACGCCCATAGGTATAGCCATAGCCACTTTTCTAGAAATACCAGCGTGGTGAACAACATCTATAACTTCAGTAACATCTTTGTAAGCTTGAGATGCCTCCTCAGCTAGCGAAGAAAGGCTTCCTGTCTTGATGGTAATACCTCTGTTCTCTAATTCTCGAACTACATCTCTACCCTGCATACTCCGCCTGGCAGCACCGCGACTTAACATCCTTCCGGCACCATGACAAGTGGAGCCAAAGCTCTCAGTCATAGCCTTTTGAGTGCCCACAGCAACAAAAGAACAACGTCCCATGTCTCCGGGCACGAGTACAGGTTGCCCCACCTCCTTGTAGCATGTGGGAGTATCCTTATGGCCCGCCGGAAAAGCTCTGGTAGCTCCTTTGCGGTGAACGCAAACCTTAAGCTTGTGACCATCTATTGTATGTTCTTCTATTTTGGCTATGTTATGGGCAACATCATAAACCTGCCTCATGCCAAGTTTCTCAGGACTTTTACCGAAAATTTTGGAAAAACTTTCTCTAACCCAGTGGGCAATGCACTGCCGGTTAGCCCAAGCGTAGTTAGCAGCACATGCCATAGCACCTAAATAATCTTGGCCTTCCGATGATTCTATGGGAGCGCAGGCGAGCTGCCGGTCGGGGAGCTTTATCCCGTACTTCGATACCGCCCCCTCCATGACACGCAGATGGTCAGTACATACTTGGTGACCGAAGCCGCGAGAGCCTGTGTGAATTAAGACTAATATCTGACCTATCTCAGTGATGCCCATAATGCTAGCTATGTGGGAGTCGAATATCTCCTTCACTACCTGAATCTCAAGAAAATGATTTCCTGAGCCTAATGTGCCTGCCTGAGGCATACCTCTCTTTGCTGCTTTATCGCTTATCTTACTGGGATCGGCACCACTGAGACATCCACCTTCTTCAGTAACATCCAAATCTTCCTCGGAACCCAGGCCACGCTTCACTGCCCAACGAGCTCCCTCAACCATCAATTGGTTCATCTCTTTTTGACTTACCTTTATCTTCCCTTCAGAGCCAAGGCCTGATGGCACATTGTGGAATAATGCATTAATGAGCTCATTAATTCTGGGCCGCACTTCAGCTTCGCTGAGACTGGTACGCAATAACCTTACGCCACAATTAATATCGTACCCCACTCCCCCCGGGGAAATTACGCCGTCCTTAATATCCATTGCCGCTACTCCGCCTATAGGGAAGCCATAACCCCAGTGGATATCCGGCATGGCAAAGGAGTAACCTACTATACCGGGGAGAAAGGCAACATTGGCAACTTGCTCGGGCGTTTGTTCCCCACATATAGATTCCAGCATTTCCTTGCTGGCATAGATTAGACCGGGAACCCTCATACCAGTTTTATAACTCTCGGGAATCTTCCAGCGATAATCGTCTATCTTAATAAGCTGTCCTTGCCATCGTGCCATGTCCTTAGCTCCTAAATATCTAGAATTACCTGTGCCTTGAAACCATCATCACTTTTATCTAGCTTTAACATATGATACGTGGCTGCTTTTACCCCCGCCTTTATCTTATGTTTCATTGGGTCAAAATCTTCCCCATAACAGGTAGCCTTAAGTCCGTTGTGAGTCAAACTTTTGATATCGAAGTGGTTGAACAAAATATGTTTGACATCAAAGAGGTAAATGAGTTCATTTAGCCATTCAATGAGCAAACTGTCTATGTCCTCGCTGCTCACTTCCAAATCGAGGTGAAATTTCCTTTCAACACTTTCAGGTTCAGTAATCAAACTGAACAAAGCTAGAGCAGCATTGGAAAAAAGCTCCTCGATATCTGTCCCATAGGCGATGATGCCTACATCAGCAGTATGGTCAATTACTTCAAAAGCCTTTTTCATTCCTCTGAATCCATTATACAAGAATAGCAACGATATCTCCATTTACGCGTGCTCTTTTTGCACTTCCCTCAAGCTGTTGTTACAATCAATGCTGAAGACACAAAGGGGACAGCTTCCCCGTGGATGGCTCAATTTGGCAAATTAGCGATTACCTTGTATTATTATTAAGATGGTGATGGGCAAACATATTTGCCAAACTTGACTTTCCACGTAGAAGGTTATATGGTTCTAGCGATTCAAGGAGCAAATACTAAAGGCAAAGCGAATCTACAGCTAGCAGTCTATTATCCCGCTATAAGAAATTTATCCAGAAAAGGTAGATGGTAATGCCCCCTCAGTATTATATGGAATATGCTCTATCTCTAGCTCGGTTAGCTATGGGATATACCAGTCCTAACCCAGCAGTGGGGGCAATAGTTGTTAAAGACGGACTTGCTGTCGGCATGGGGTATACTCAGCCTGCCGGCTCGGAGCATGCTGAGGTCATAGCACTTCGTCAGGCTGGTGATAAGGCTCGGGGTGCTACTATGTATGTTACCCTAGAGCCTTGCTCTCATTATGGACGTACTCCGCCTTGCACTCAAGCTATAATTGATGCCGGCATTTTAGTGGTCCATATAGCCTTGCTTGACCCCAACCCACTGGTTTCAGGGCGTGGCGTAGGTAGGCTAAATGAAAGAGGCATCAAAACCCATATAGGCATATGTCAACAAGAAGCTTACGAAATAAACGAAGCTTATATCAAGCACATTACTACAGGTTTGCCATTTGTTGTAGTCAAATTCGCCATGAGCCTAGACGGTAAGATTGCTACTAAAACTGGCGATTCTAAATGGATAACCAAGGAAGAGACAAGAAAGTATGCACATGCACTGCGATATACATTCGATGCTATAATGGTAGGGGTAAACACCGTTGTTGCTGATAATCCTCACCTTACTGCTAAATGTTGTGGTGGTAGGGGTGGCATAGGGAAAATGCAGCCCCTACGCCTGGTTGTTGATAGTAAGGGAAGAGTACCATTGAACGCTCATATTTTTAAACCACCAGGCGAGGTTTTGCTTGCTGTAGCAGCACCTTTTGACTCGGTAAAGAAGAAAAAATTTGTAGAGGCGGGTGCTAAAGTACTGGAATTACCAACCAGGGAAGGCTCGGTGGACATTGTAGAGTTATTCAAGTTGTTGGGGAAACGAGAGATTGTCACTGTCCTTGTGGAGGGGGGTGGCAAGCTTCTTGGTTCACTTTTTGACCACCGCTTAGTGGACAAGGTATTGGCTTTTATTTCACCAATTATTATTGGTGGCTGTGAAGCTGCAAGTGTGGGAGGAAATGGTGTTGACAATATAGCTAGGGCTTTGCGTCTTAGTCGAGTTGACATCAAGAGTTTCGGCGATGATGTATTAGTTAGCGGATATGTGGAGAAGCGATTACCGCAAGAAGCGTAGGTTTCTAGGTTTATAGTATGTTCACAGGCATAGTTGAGGAGGTTGGTATAGTTAAGGAAACAAGTCGAGACCGCTTGACCTTTGAAACCCATAAGCTGCTTGAAGGAACGAAAGTGGGTGATAGCATAGCTGTTAATGGTGTTTGCTTAACTGTTGTCTCCCTGGAAAATCGCGGCTTCAGTGTTAATGTTATGCCTGAAACGTTACGTTGCACTAATCTTGGTAGTCTTCGTTATAGCGACCTGGTAAATTTAGAAAGGGCACTGGTACTGGGAGAACGCCTGGGTGGCCATTTAGTGTTGGGTCATATCGATGATACGGGAGAAGTAATAGATGTAACTAGTGAGGAAACCGCGCATATTATGAGGATTCTGGCACCTGCCAAACTAATGCCTTATATGGTCAATAAAGGCTTTATTGCTGTTGATGGTGTTAGTCTCACCATCGTAGACCTTGATGATTTTTCTTTTGTTGTCTCTCTAGTATCTTACACTATGGAAAATACTACGTTAGGAAAGAAGAGACCTGGAGACATAGTCAATTTAGAAGCAGACATTCTAGCTAAATATGTGGAAAATCTTAAGGAGCAAAAAAGACGAAGTTTAAACTTCGAGTTCCTTAGAGAATATGGATTTGTAGGGGGAACAGATGCGGGCTAGCATTTCTGAGGCAATTGAAGACATAAAGACAGGCAAGTTCATCATTATCGTTGATGACGAGTCGCGCGAAAATGAAGGGGATCTGGCCATAGCTGCCGAGAAGGTTACTCCTGAGGCGATAAACTTCATGGCTAAGCATGGTCGGGGATTGATTTGTTTTCCTATTATCGGTCAAAGACTTGACGAATTAGGAATACCATTGATGGTTACCAATAACACCTCACACTACTCCACTGCCTTCACAGTTTCTATTGAGGCGAAAAGTCAAGTTACCACCGGAATCTCTGCCTTTGATCGAGCCCAGACAATAAAAACGGTGCTTGATCCTAATACCAAGTCGGAGGACTTGGTTCGGCCGGGGCATATATTCCCTATTAGAGCCAGAGAAGGCGGAGTGTTAGTACGAGCGGGACACACCGAAGCTATCGTTGATCTGGCTAGATTAACTGGATTTTATCCTGCTGGTGTCATATGTGAGATTATGGACGAAGATGGCACAATGGCACATCTGCCTCAGCTTGAGGCTATGACTTCTAAGTTTGACCTAAAGATTGTAACTATCACTGATTTGATTGCCTACCGTCTCCGTCATGAAAAACTGGTACAAAGAGTAACTGAGGCTAGACTGCCCACCAAGTATGGCAAATTTACAGCCGTGGCTTATAAAAGTGTTGTTGATGCCGCTGAACATGTTGCTTTAGTTAAAGGTGATATATCAAATGATGAGCCAGTGCTGGTACGTGTTCACAGTGAATGCCTGACCGGTGACGTCTTTGGTAGTTTTAGATGCGATTGTGGGGCCCAGATTGAAATGGCTTTACAAAGTATAGCCAAAGAAGAACGCGGCGTTTTTCTCTATATGAGACAGGAGGGGAGAGGAATCGGGTTTCACAACAAGCTTTGCGCCTATGCTCTTCAAGATCAAGGGATGGATACTGTGGAGGCTAACATAGCTTTAGGTTTTGCTTCTGATTTGAGAGATTATGGAGTGGGTGCCCAGATTTTGGCCAACTTAGGTTTACATAATATTCGATTGCTTACCAATAATCCCAAGAAAGTGATTGGGCTGGAAAGCTATGGAATTAAGATAGTCGAAACTGTTCCCCTAATAGCTCCGCCCACTCCTTATAATATCCGCTATTTGGAAACCAAGCAAAAAAAGTTAGGACATATTCTAGGTCTACAGGAGGGTAAGTAATGGCTAAGCATTATGAAGGTATTCTGATAGGAAAAGGTCTTAAGTTTGCCGTGGTTGTTTCTCGTTTTAATGAGTTAATAACCACGAGGCTGCTTGAGGGAGCAAGAGACGCTTTGGTGCGCCACGGTGTCGCTGAGGGTGACATGGATATTGTCTGGACCCCGGGATGTCTAGAGATCCCGCTTATAAGCAAAAAATTAGCACAGAGCAATAAGTATGATGCCATAATATGTCTTGGCGCGGTGATTCGTGGTGGTACCCCCCATTCTGAGTATGTTGCTTCCGAGGTAAACAGAGGAATTGGCAGAGTGAGCCTGGATACTGGCCTACCAGTAATACAAGGCATAATCACAGCTGACAATTTGGAGCAGGCTATCCAGAGAGCGGGTGCTAAAGAAGGCAACAAAGGCTCTGTTGCTGCGGTAGGCGCTATTGAAATGGCAAATCTGCTTAAGACTATTCAGTGACTTTATAAACTGTGTCACCGCGTCTTACTCTATCAGGAACTTTTATACCCACAAGGTCGCCGGGTTTGCCCTCGGTGATGTTAACGCGCTCGATCTGCATAGATTCTACAGCCAGTTCCATATCTGTGGTGCTGCCCTTGATATGGATTTTATCGCCTATTTTCAATGTGCCGCTTAGCTCTATACCAGCTACCACAGGCTGAGCAAAAAAATCCGTTACCTTGCCAATTTCCACTTCACCCATCTCCAGATACCTCCTTTTACATAGATATCATACACCTTTGCCAATTAGAAATCAATATGGCGGACCAGTATACCTTGACAAGTTGCGCTGCTATACTTATGATAATAAGTCAAATGAATCTAATCGGAGGTAGTATACCATGAGTGAAAGAAAAGCAGGGCAACCATATAGTGCGGAAGAGCTACTTTCTTTCGACCGCATTAAAAGGGCTATGACAAGCAGGGTTTTGGATAGGATAGAAGACTTGTGGCAAGGGAAAGAGCCCATAAGTGTTGAGCAGATGAATAAGGTGATCGAGGATGAATGGCGGAGAGTAAAGGAGGCGGTGAGGTCATCACCAGCAGCACGGGAAGCTTTCCGTAAGTATTTGGAGCGCACCGTCGCTGAACAAATAGACAAGTTGATGAAAGAGGACAAAGCTGAGCTAGAATCATTAGGCGTTGTAGAGAAGAGTCTATAAATTGGCTTCACAAGATAGAGCTGATTCAGATAAACAGGTCAAGCAAGACCGAGATATAGGGCAGTTGATTAAGCGCCTCGATATGTTGGATGAGAGGCTGGATAATATGGATTCTATAGTGACATCAGTTATAGAAAGAGTGATGGGAAGGCCTCTTGTTCTGGAAGTAACCTGCCCTAATTGTGGTCAAACTGTACAGGTTCATATCACCAGCGGTGTAAGGCTGCGAGGTAAAGAATAGCCACGACAGGCATTGTATTTTTATTAATGTTTAATTTCTAAGCCCCTTAATGATAACTAATCTTCCATTTCCGCCATATTATCAAAGGTTTGTCCTGTTTAGCTATGTTTGCTACAATTATCAGATGGGCGGTTAGCTCAGTGGTTAGAGCGCTGCGTTGACATCGCAGAGGTCACTGGTTCAAGTCCAGTACCGCCCATTTTTTGATGGAATAATGTTTGATTTCTAGATTTACAATGAAAAATTCGGGATGAAGTCAGAAACAAGAGATAAGCAACTGGAACGGATGCGCCACTCCGCAGCTCATATTATAGCTGAGGCAGTACAATGTCTTTTTCCTGGGGCTAAATTTGGCATCGGACCGACCATTGAGAATGGTTTCTATTATGACTTTGAGCTGTCACGCCCATTAACACCGGAAGACCTGCCTGTAATTGAGAACAAGATGAGGGAGATTATTAGTCAGAATGTGCCGTTTGTTACAGAGGAGATGAGTAAGGATGAAGCGCGTAAGCTCTTTGCTACCCAGCCCTATAAATTGGAGCTTATCAACGAGATCCCCGACACTACTGTAACTATCTATAAACAAGGTGCTTTCACCGATTTATGTCGTGGTCCTCATCTAGCCTCTACGGGTGAGGTAAGAGCATTTAAACTTACTCATCTAGCTGGAGCATACTGGCGTGGTGATGAAAAGCGACCCATGCTACAAAGAATTTACGGTGTGGCTTTTGAAAGCCAAGAGGAGCTCGACGATTATTTATCGTGGCAAGCTGAAGTCACTAAACGCGACCATAGGAAGCTGGGCAGAGAACTTGACCTCTTCAGTACTCACGAGGAAATTGGTCCTGGCTTAATTTGCTGGCATCCCAGAGGTGCTTTGATTCGACAAATCATCGAAGACTTGTGGAGGGCAGAGCATATCAAGCGTGGCTACGATATCGTTTATACTCCCCACATTGCCAAGCTAGATTTGTGGAAAACTAGCGGGCATTGGGAATTCTATCGGGATTATCTGTTCCCACCGATGGAAATTGAAGGACAGCAATATATGCTAAAGCCCATGAATTGCTTGGGCCATATCTTGATTTATAAAAGCCAATTGCGCAGTTATCGCAATTTGCCTTTGAGGTATGCCGAATTAGGCACAGTATATAGGTATGAGCGAACCGGTGTATTATATGGTCTTGCCAGGGTCAGAGGATTTACTCAAGATGATGCTCACATTTTTTGCCGACCTGATCAGGTTGAAGAAGAGGTACTAGGAGTTCTGAACTTGGCACAATTCATGATGTCTAGCTTTGGCTTTGACGAATATGAGTTGTTATTATCAACGCGCCCTGAGAAATATGCTGGCACAGTTTCAATGTGGGAGGAGGCAACGGGATCCTTGAAACACGTCCTGGAGAAACTTGACTTGCATTATGAAGTGGATCCTGGCGAGGGGGTTTTCTATGGGCCTAAAATCGATATTAAACTCAAGGACGCTTTGGGGCATGTTTGGCAAGGTCCTACCATCCAAGTTGATTTCAATTTGCCACAACGCTTTAATGTCTGTTATATTGGTGAAGATGGCTTGGAGCATAATGTGGTGATGATACATCGCACAGTTTTAGGCAGCATGGAGCGTTTTTTAGCTTGCCTCACAGAGCATTATGGAGGTGCCTTCCCGGTGTGGTTATCGCCAGTTCAAACAATAATAATTCCCATAGCAGATCGCCATGTTGACTATGCACATAAAATAGAGAGCGATTTTAAAAATGACGGTATCCGGGTTCGGATTGACGACCGCTCTGAGAGGATGAATTTGAAAATTAGAGAGGCCCAATTGGAGAAAGTCCCATATATGCTTATAGTTGGTGATAAAGAAATGGCTTCATCCAGTGCATCACTTCGCTTAAGGAGTGGCGAGGATCTGGGCTTAGACACTCTGGTAGAAGTTAAGAGTAGAATAAAGACAGCTATAGAGGCCAAGTCTTAAATACTGTTCCAGGGGGTAGAAAGAGCATAGTTAAAGAATTATTGACCAACAGGAGAATCAGAGCTACAGAAGTTCGTCTCATAGGGGAAGATGGTGAACAGCTGGGCGTGGTGCCTCTACAAAAAGCATTGCAAATGGCTTATGAGCTCGGCCTCGATTTGGTGCAGGTAGCATCAACGATGACTCCGCCAGTATGCCGACTTCTTGATTATGGTAAATATAAGTATGAACAAGCTAAAAAGGAACGCAAGGCGAAGAGAGGCCAAAGAGTTGGCTTACTCAGGGAGGTCCGTTTAAGACCCAAGATAGAAGAGCATGATTTACAGGCAAAAATTAAGACCACGAAGAAATTATTGGAGGAGGGCAATAAAGTACGGTTATTTCTAAGGTTTAGAGGACGCGAAGTTATTTATCCTGAACTAGGTTGGAATGTGCTGCGTAAAGTAGCTGAAGCCTCCAAGGAATTAGCCGTAGTAAGTAGCTCCGGTAATGCCGAGAGAACTATAGCCTTGATCTTATCCCCGGTTGCCCAGAAGAAATCTAAGGAGACAGGAACAGATGCCAAAAATGAAAACCCATAAAGGGGCAAAGAGCCGGTTTCATATAACGGGGAGCGGCAAGCTGATGCGCACTAAATGCGGCAAGAGCCATTTAAGGCGAAAAAAAGCTCCCAGAACTAAGCGCCTCTACGACGAAATGATCATGACCTCCTCAGCGGATAAGAAGAGAGTGAGGAGACTTCTACCCTACAAATAGTGTAGGGAGGGGAAAGTAGTTTATTTTTGTTGTTAAGAAGAAAAGAATAACGCCCAAAAGGTTAAAGGAGGAAGAACTTGCCACGAGCTAGGAGTGGAAAAGTTACCCATAGACGACATAAAAAGGTACTTGAACTGACCAAGGGACACCGGGCGGCTAGACATAAGCTTTATAGGACGGCTCATGAGTCCATGCTTCATGCCTTAGATTATTCCTATTGTCATCGTCGTGAGCGGAAGGGAGATTTCAGAAAGCTCTGGATCACCCGCATTAATGCTGCGGCACGGGCTGGAGGACTTACTTACAGTCAGTTTATAGTCGGGCTAAAAAAATCAAATATAGAGATCAACCGCAAGATGTTAGCTGAGATGGCAGTTAAAGATCCTGAAGGTTTTACTACATTAGTAGCTTCGGTAACTGAGAATAAATCACCCAGCTTGTAATGACATTATGCCTGAAGAATCCCAGAATTTTGAGCAGGATAACACCACTTGATAATCAATGCTGGAACAACTCAAAGACCTTCATGCGCAGGCTCTCGATGAGCTAAATAAAGTTAATAATCCTCGGGAGCTGGAGTTGTGGCGTATCCGCCACCTGGGTAAGAAAAGCAGTTTAACTAAAGTTCTACGTTCTTTGGCAACCTTGCCCCTGGAAGAACGGAGAAAGGGGGGTGCCAAAGCTAATGAAATCAAGAAGGCTTTAGAGTCAAGCCTGGAAGAGAAGGAAAAATTACTACAGGAAGCCCTTTTTACCTCTCCTTTGGAATCCCAAAGATTAGACATTACCTTGCCTGGTCGGCCTCTCCCGACAGGGCGACTTCACCCCACCAATCAAGCACTTAACGAAATTTGCGATGTTTTCAAAAATATGGGCTTCCAGGTAATTGAGGGACCCGACGTGGAGTGGGATTACTATAACTTTGAAGCCTTAAATATTCCTCAACATCATCCGGCGCGAGATATGTTTGCTACCCTATGGATAGATGCAGGTTTGGGGGGGAAGGCTAGACTTTTACGCACGCACACTTCCCCAATGCAAATTAGGTTGATGGAGAGGGAGCGTCCGCCAATAAGAGCCATAGTACCGGGGCGAGCTTATAGGTATGAAGCAACTGACGCTACTCACGAATCTATGTTTTATCAAGTTGAAGGTTTGGCTGTGGATAAGGGCATCACCCTTGCTGATTTAAAAGGCACTTTGTTTGACTTTTGCCGCTGCCTTTTCGGTGAGGAAAGGAAAGTGCGCTTCCGCTGCGATTACTTTCCTTTTGTGGAGCCCGGGGTGGAGGTAGCTATCGGATGCTCAGCTTGCGATGGGGCTGGCTGCCGGCTGTGCAGCTACAGTGGCTGGCTTGAAATACTAGGGGCAGGGATGGTCCATCCCGACGTCCTGGCACGCGTCGATATCGACCCCGAGCTTTACAGTGGGTTTGCCTTCGGGTTGGGAGTTGAGCGTATACCCATGCTGCGCTATGGTATTGATGACATTCGTCTCTTTTATAGCAATGACCTCAGGTTTTTGAGGCAGTTCTGAATTTTAAGGTGACAAAATGAAAGTTTCCCTCAAATGGCTCAGGGATTATGTTGACATAAAACTCACTCCCGAAGAACTAGCCGAACGGCTAACCATGGCTGGCCTGGAAGTCAAAGGCATACAGACTATGGGTGGCACCTGGGATAATGTAGTGATAGGGGAAGTGATAGCATTAAATCCTCATCCTAATGCTGACCGCCTTAAGCTAGCTACAGTTGATCTCGGCACTGAGCAAGTCAGCACGGTTTGTGGTGCCCCCAATATCGGACTTGGTCAGAGGGTGACTTTTGCCCGTATAGGAGCCCGGCTTATAGACCCGCACACTGGAGAAGCTATAGTGCTAGAGCCGGCTGAAATTCGCGGCGTCGCTTCCGAAGGCATGGTTTGCTCAGAGAAAGAGCTAGGGATTTCTGATAGCCACGAAGGCATTTTGGTATTGTCACCTGAAGCCCCCATAGGTACACCTCTCGGTGCTTATCTAGGCGATGTGATTTTTGACTTAGATGTGACACCTAATCGCCCGGATTGCTTATCTGTGATTGGCATCGCCCGAGAGATTGCCGCATTAACTGATGAACCACTCCGTTTATTCCCGATTCATTACGAAGAATTAGAAGACTCGATAGACTCATTCGCCGCTGTCGACATAGCCGACTCAGACCTATGCCCTAGATATTGTGCAAGTTTAATTACTGGAATAAAGCTAGCCTCCTCCCCAGGCTGGCTGCAGCAGCGTCTGAATAGCTGTGGCATGCGTCCCATTAACAATGTGGTTGATGTTACTAATTATGTGATGTTGGAATATGGTCAGCCCCTGCATGCCTTTGATTATCATAAGCTTAAGGGCAGACAAATTATCGTTCGCAGGGCTGGAAGTGGTGAGACCATAACTACCCTCGATGGTTCAGAGCGTGCTCTTACCCCGGACATACTGGTTATTGCTGATAAAGAAGAAGCTGTCGCCATTGCTGGAATCATGGGTGGGTTGGATTCCGAAGTCACGGACAAAACTGATGCTATCCTTCTGGAGTCAGCGAATTTCAACCAAGCTACCATTCGTCGAGACTGTAGCCATCTTCAAGTTCAGAGCGAGGCCTCGATTCGCTTTGACAAAGGGCTTAATAGCAAGCTTCCGCTAATACCATTGAAACGGGCAACTCAACTGTTACTGGAGCTAGCCGGTGGCAGAGCAGCCAAGGGCATAATTGATGTTTATCCCAGGAAATCGAAACCAAAGCCTATATTGCTTTCTGCCCAAGAAGTGAAACGCCTTTCGGGCTTGAAGGTCAATATTGATGAAATCCTTAAGGTGTTAAAAGCCCTGGGCTTTGAATGCCAAGAAGACGATTCAGGTTCGCAGCTTTCGGTGTCTGTGCCTTACTGGCGCAGCGACGTTAAATGCTCTGCTGACCTCGTAGAGGAGATAGTTCGCATCATTGGTTATGAAAAAATCCCAATCACTAGGCTTGGCTCTCCTCTGCCTCAACAAAAATCAAAATTGTCACCATCAGCCCAGCAAAGCAATCTCAAGGAAAAATTACGCAATATTCTGGCCGGCTTTGGCTTTCAAGAGATATTAACTTATTCTTTGGTCAGCCTGGAGAAACTGCAGAAGCTTTCCCCAAAGCTTGAGTTGAAAATTTCGCCGTTGAAGGTAGCTAACCCGATGACGAGGGAACAAGAATACCTGCGTACCAGTTTAAGGGCTGGTCTTCTATCCACGTTGGCACATAACCAAAAATTTGAGCAGGAAGGCATAAGGCTTTTTGAAATTGGCAAGGTATTTTTGCCCCAGCACCCTCCCGTCATTGCGAGCGAAGCGAAGCAATCTCAAGAAGAAAGGGAGCTACCCCAGGAAAAAGAAATGCTCTGTGCTATGCTCAGTGGCCCGAGGACAGAATTATCCTGGCAAGCTGACAACGAGCCGCTCGATTTCTTTGACGCTAAAGGGGTAGTGGAAAATCTACTGAACCAGTTGGGGCTGAAAGCAAGTTTTAATATTGGCGATGATGAAATTCTATTCCCGGGAAGAGGGGCCGACATAATTGTTGAAGATGACAAGGTAGGTATTGTAGGAGACGTGCATCCCATGGTAGCACAAGCTTTTGAGCTTTCTAACGCTGTTTGTTTTATGGAAGTTGACGTGGAGAAACTGCTAACCATGATTACCGGGACAAAGAAATACCAACCTCTCTCACGGTTTCCCAGTGTAACCAGAGACATCGCTTTGGTAATAGATGAGCAAGTGAGCTACCAAACAGTGGAGAATATAATCCGAAGCTTTCCGCTAGTAAAGCATGTAACTCTCTTTGACCTTTATCGAGGCGAGCAAATACCCAAGGGCAAGAAATCTTTTGCCATAAGGATTGTCTATCAATCGCCCAAACATACCTTAACTGACGAGGAAGTTGACCAAACTCAAGAACAGATGCTCAGTAGACTACATCAGGAACTGGGCGCTACTTTACGTGACTGAGTTAGCCAGGGAAAGGCAACAGTTAGTTAAACCAATCAAGACTGCGACCTAAGGGTTTCGTCTAGAAGCTTCTTCAACTGTACCGTCAAATTTTCCAAAGGCAAAAGCTGAGTTTCTTTCTCCGTGCGCCATTTTGCCTCTATGCTCTGGCTTTGTAATGTGCGTGGGGATAAGGTCAATCGCAGTGGTATTCCCAGCAGATCAGCATCATTGAATTTAACACCTGGGGAGTCGTCACGGTCATCGAAAAGCACTTCAATGCCTGCCTTTTGTAATTCTCGGTAAATCTTTTCCGCCGTAGGGAGGACTGCCGACTTTTCCAAATTTAGAGGGCAAAAGTAGACTTGATGAGGGGCTACGGAGAGCGGCCAGATAATGCCTTTGTC
>SOHS01000065.1 GCA_004377135.1 Dehalococcoidia bacterium
GAGATTAAGGAGAAGGAGGCGGCATATAAATGCCGCCTGAAATATGGAAAAGGTAAAAATATTTGGGAAACCACTAGACAGGCTTTTGAGACGATGGTATATTACGAGGAAGCGGAGTAGTTTATGAAACCGAGTAAGAAAGTCGGGCTGGTTGTAATAATCGCAGTTATCGTTATTGCCCTCGCCAGCCTGTTCACAATTTACTCCCGACAGGCTAGAGAGAGGGGGGACTTGCAGGATAAGCTGTCGAGAGCTGAGACTCTCTTGCCCACGCTTATTACACAAAGAGACAACTTGGAAGACCAGCTGGTTCAGGCTCAATCATCGCTTGACGATAGTCAGGCAAAATTCCCTGAATCGGTGGAGAGCATCGAATACGGTGAGGACTTCTTTAAGATTGCTTATGGTGAGAAATTATATACAATGGCTGGTGGGTGTGGGGTGGAGTTAACCAGGCTAACCGTATCAAAACCGACTGATAAAAAGGTAGGCAGTGTTACCTATTCTGTTCTCTCATTTGTAGTAGTTGTCGAGGGCAGCATCGGTAACATGCTCAAGTTCATCGACGCTGTAGGAACTGGTATTGATTACGACCTAACCTGGGGCTTCCAGCTACCCTGGAGCTCTGAGGTAAAGAGAATAAACATGGAAATTGCCAAGTCAAAAACTACCATCTCACTGGATATCTACGGTTATAAAGGTACATAAAGAATGGCGAAAAGAGTTACCACCTTATTTATTAGAGATGACAGCATTAACCTGCTGGTAATGAAGGGCGAACAGGTACAAAAGTGGGCCAGCTTGCCGCTGGAGCCAGGTCTGGTTAGCCAGGGACTCATTGTTGACGAAGAGCAGGTAGCCGATAAGGTTAAGCAGATATTTAAAGAGACAGGAGCAAAAACACACAAGGTTATCATCGCTTTAAGCGGGCATGATTCTCTGTATCGCGTCATATCCCTGCCCGAGCTGCCTGAAGCTGTCCTTCCTGAGGCGATAAAGCGTGAGGCCAAGAGAACGATACCAACACCTTTAGAAGAGGTCTACTTTTCATACCAGTACCTTCCCGCCCCGAAGGGAGAAAGTCGTGTTTTCCTTGCCACCTTCCCCCGCAACCTGGTTGATGCTATGGTCAGAACACTGCGCCAGGCCGGTGTTAAGCCACATATTATGGACTCAGCTCCCCTGGCCCTGTGCCGAATCGCGGATGAGCCCCGGGCAATCATTGTCAATGCCCGGTTAGACCACCTGGATATTATAGTCCTGACAGACAGGCTCCCCCAGGTCATCCGCAGGTTATCCCTGCCCACTGAGACTGAATCATTTGAGGAAAGACTGCCGTTTATCGCTGAAGAGTTCAACAGGACTGTGGCCTTCTATAATTCCAGCCATGTGGAAAAGCCTTTGGATACAACTGTGCCCGTGTTGGTCTGCGGCGATTTGGCAGAAGAACCGGAGACCTGGCAGTCAGCGGTTGGTGGAGCGGACTATTCGGTAGCAGCTTTGCCATCGCCTTTGGAACCCCCCGAGGGCTTCAACCCCAACGAATTTATGGTCAATATCGGGTTGGCTCTCAAGGAACTGCTGCCGGAAAAGGAAGGGGCTAACTTTTCAATAGTGAATTTTAATGCCCTCCCCGAGGCCTATTTGCCCGAGCGTTTCTCTATAGTACGAGTCCTACTCCCCGTTGTTACTATCATTGGTACTGGCTTGATTATCTTCGCCATCATTCTAATCCTGTATAATCGCACCGAGATTGCGACATTACGTTCTCAGGTGACGACTGTTGAGACCAGCGTTACCGAACTGCAGGGGGAAACATCAGGATTGAGAGCGCAAATTAACTCGGCAGAAGCTACTGCTGATGCCCTTAATGCCAAATTTGTCACCATGGAACGGGGGCGGGCAAGAATTTATCTGGATTTAAGCGAGATTGAAGACTTAGCCAGAGAGAATGTGTCCTTCCGCGAAATTGTGCATACGGGCAGCTCAATAACTGTGAAAGGGACGGCTCCAAATGTGGGACTCATTTACAGTTATGCCCGAGATTTAAGGGACAGCCCCAGATTCTCGAAAGTTTGGGTTTCCTTTGTCTACGGGAGTAGTGGCTCGTTTAATTTTGATTTCTCCGTAATAAAATAGACCCT
>SOHS01000157.1 GCA_004377135.1 Dehalococcoidia bacterium
CCCATCGCCTACTCTTAACCAGCCCGGTTTTGGGCTGTCAAAGTCGGACTTAAAGGGCTGATGTACCAGGGCGGTGCTATAAGGATTCACTTAGGAAGTAACTTGTTCTTAAGATACTGTACGCCGCGGAGAGTGTGAACTGCTATAGTAGCTATGACAAACCGGGGTATCAGTATCCACAAAGGATTTACGCCCAATGCCAGGAATAAGGCAGGTTCCTCTATTATACTATGATTGACAGCAATAGAAATCTGAAGATGTTCCAGTTCTTCCTTTGTTAAATTTTCCTTCTTAACTTCTTCCGTAATAACGGCGCTCCCATATAGCAGGCCAAAACCAGCGCCCGTTACCCACATCGTTACTGCTCGATCGGACAGTCCAAGGATTTTCATCAACGGCCTAAAAAACTTAACCAGATATTTGATCCATCCTAAAGATTCTGACGCATAGAGCGCCATCATAACCAGCATGATGATTATGAAAATCCTGCCACATAAGCGCAGTGTGTCAATAGCCCAACCCTTCAGGACCTCAATAAACGGAGTCTGAGTTGCAAGGCTGGCTGGCAAACTAATGCTCTGGCTAGTATCAGCGAAGAATTGGGAGACAATGAACACAGACAAGATAGCTGCGCCAATACGAACCAGGGTTGCTTTGATGATATTTAAACCCGATTTATGTTGGACTATGCCTTCAACAATGAGCATGTGGGCAATGGTTATGAACAAGGCGATCAAGATGATTTGTTCAATGGTAAAGGGAAGTACCACCATGATGGCGATCCCCGCGTAAAAGCTTACTGTCATTGCGACGATGATTGGCAACGCTGCTGCGGCAGGCAGATTGATCACGTTCATTAAGGGATGTAGCAAGAAATCTAGTTGACTTAGCCAACCAGTCCACTGGATAAGAGCTGCAACAAAGGAGATAGGGATGATGATCTTACATATCCAGACAAAACTACCCCACCCCTTTTTGATTCCTGTGCGGAGGCCTATTTTCAGTTGAGTCCGGAATTCAGACATCTTATCGAAAAGAGTCACTCAGCAGTCTTTGGAGCTCTGTATTCCTGAACCTTGAACCCTAGATTGCGGAACTGTTGTTCCGTCGCCTCTAAGGCTGCGCGTTCTGGGCTGCCTCTGGTCTCAGGTCGAGTGGCGTTAAGGCCTGCGGCAGCGCTGGCCATGATAAGCGATTTTCGTAGATCGGCACCCAGAACATGGTAGGCTGCAAAGACCCCGGCGAAGACATCTCCACAACCCACTGTGCTAACCACATTTAGACCTAGCTTCTTGAGAGGCAAGGCCGGTACCTCGATCACCGCACCGCTAGCCGGTTCAAGCATGGCTGCCCCCTGAGCACCGAGTTTGAGCACCGTGTGATTGCCGAATCCTAGCTTCTGCAATCGCTGTAAGCTCATATTCAACTCAGAGGCTCCTAGTAAAGCACTTGCCTCCGTCTCATTTAAGAAGAGGACTTCTGCCTGTCTGGCAAGAGACTGCAATGCTTCCCGGTTCGGGCTTATCAAAATCCCCGGGTCCCACAGCACGGGGACAGCACGCCGCTTTGCCAGGTTTATCAGCTTATCTGCTACCTCTAAAGGCGGATCGGTGAGGACGATGCCTTGACATTCCTGCAGCTGTTGCTTGACCTGTGCTTTGTTCAAGTGTTCCAGACCAAGCCTGGCATTCGCCCCCAGATGGCTGGCAATAATGTTCTGTCCTGTCTGGTCAATCAGGACATAAGCTTGCCCCGATTCCACTCCCTCAATGTGGTCGATGCCCTCGGTGATGACTCCTTCGTCCTCAAGAACGGCAATTTGCTGGCGAGCAATTTCATCCCTCCCCAGAGCGCCTATCAGGGCAACTTCTTTAGCCCCCAAAATCCGTGCTGCCGCCACAGCGACGTTGCCACCTGTCCCTCCGGACACTCGGGTGATATGTTTTATGGTGACTTCTTCGCCGGGCACCGGCAGCCGCTCTACGAAGCAGCTAATATCCCAGTTTATTGCGCCACATACTACCAAGCTGGCCATCTTATTCCTCCAGTATATGCGATAGAAATAGCTTAAGAAAGCGAGGCCCGTCCACGGCAGAGGCTACGTGTATTAACTGAGAGCTATCAGCGGCTAAGATACGAGTAACCCCTCTATCCCAGTCATTTCCCGTAACTATTTCTACCCTTGCCGATGTAAAATCTAGCAAGGAAGCATCCAGCAACGTTGCCAAAGCTAGCGGGTCATGCATTCTACAGCATCCGTGGTATTTTACCTCGTATTCTACCAGTTGAGCCGCCAGATGTGCAGCCGGTGTACGCCCGGTCCTAATCTGCTCCAGATGCTGGCTATTCAGGCAAGCCGCAGGATCCATAGATACATCCAGCCCCACAGCAAAGATGTTCGCCCCAGAGTTGAATACTGCATGAGCAGCCTCAGGGTCCTGCCAGATATTGAACTCAGCAAAGGGAGTGCGATTCCCTTTGCCGTAGGGCGTAAGATCATAAGCACCTCCCATGAGAACCAGCCCGGCTAAAAGTTCAGGCAGTTCGGCGTGAAGCTCAAAAGCATAAGCCACATTGGTCAGGGGGCCTGTGGCTACTAGAGTAAGCTCACCGGGAGCATCCAAAACTAGCCGGGCAAGGAAATCCCAGGCTTTTACCGGGTACAGTGGAGTCAGGGGCAACGGCAAGCCGCAGTTGCCCAGTCCATCCGGGCCATGGTAGCTTAAGGCATCTTCTAAAGGATGATTCAAAGGATTTGCTGCTCCCATTGCTACAGGGATGCCGCCTTCGTTCAGGAATTCCAATATACAGCGAGCGTTGGCGCTGGTCATTTCCACAGGAGCATTACCTGCCACCGTGGTGATACCCAAAACTTGGACCTCAGGCGATTTTAGCGCTAGAATTAAAGCCAGGGCATCATCAATGCCGGGGTCCATATCCCAAACTACTTTGTGCATCGAGTTCTACAGAATACACTATCATAAATTTCAGAAGAGCATAAAGCAATTGGCAGAAATCGCGACATAAAAGTCATCAAAAAGCAAAAAATGTAGTGCGCGGCTTTAGCCTCGTGCAAGGGTAGGATTGCACGACCTTAAAAGGTCGCACTACAATCATGTCCGGAATTTAGTCAACGAGATTGCCGCGCTTCGCTCCCAATGACGGGTAGGACAGCTTCTTAGCTCCGTATATTTGGCTTCAGTTCCAGAATTTAAGATCTCAGAGATTTGTGGTATGGAATGAGACCCCCGACTTCCACCATATCTATAAACCACGATGGAATTATCAGGCGAAACTCAAACTCCTTGCCCGTATTGAGGTTCTTGATAGTCCCTTGCCTCAGGTTAATCACTATCTCATGCCCGCTCTCAAATTCAGCGGAAATTCCCGGCAAATCTACGGCTGGGCAGCCGAGGTTCCAGAAGTTCCTGAAGAATATCCTGTGGATTGAGTCGGCAACTACGGCCTGGACGCCCTTAAACTTCAGAGTTTCCGCAGCCTGCTGCCTGCTTGAACCAATGCCAAAGTTCTCTTCGGCAACTATAATGTCCCCCTTCGCAACCTTGGTGAGGAAATCCCTGGGCACATTCTCACGATGCCCGACATCGCTTAGCCCGCTTTTGGCGATGAACTCTTGATATTGGCTCTGGCTCGTTTCATCGCCACCCATGATGAATCTCCCGGCAAAGAGTTCATCAGTATCAACATCCTTACCAAACTTCCAGACACGACCCTTGAGTTCCATCTACGCCTCCCGGAAAAACTCCCGCGGGTCACTTATTTTGCCCTTCAATGCCGAGGCTGCCACAGTCGCTGGTGACGCCAGGTATATTTTAGCGGTCGTATCTCCTACCCGGCCCTGAAAGTTACGATTTGCCGTACTTATGCAAACCTCACCCGGTCCCAGTATGCCCATATGCGCCTCCATACACGGACCACAGGTGGGTGGACCAACCACAGCGCCGGCCTCCACAAATATCGCTATTAACCCCTCCTCCAGAGCAGCCTTTAAGACCTCTTGCGAAGCTGGTATGACGATAACCTTGGTAAGTTTATCCACCTTCCGACCGTTCAGTATTTTGGCAGCAATCCTGAGGTCTTCCAGTCGCCCATTGGTGCACGAGCCTATGAACGCCTGGTCGATTTTGGTACCATCGACCTCAGTAACTCCCACAGCATTGGATGGTTTCGGAGGCACAGCAATCACGGGCTCCTTAATATCATCAGCGTGAAACTCGATTGTTTCTGAATACTCTGCATCCCGGTCGCTCTGGACAAGCTCGAAAGGCTGGTTGGTCCTGCCTTTGAGAAAATCTACTAGCTTCTGGTCAGGCTCGATGATACCATTAGTGGCGCCTGACTCTATTGCCATGTTGGTTAATACCATGCGACCCGCGATGCTCATTTGCCTTATGGCCGGGCCTGTATATTGAAGAGACTTGAACAAAGCGCCACTTACACCCAATCTCTTCAATATGAGAAGCATCAAGTCCTTGGACATTACGGGAGGCACGAGCTTGCCTTCGACATTTATCCTGATGGTGCCAGGGACCCGCTCCCATAACCTCCCTGTTTTGAAGACCGCGGCCATCTCATCAACACCAATCCCGGTAGCAAAAGCCCCAACCACACCCGATGTCGTAGTATGGCTGTCTACACCAACAAGGGTAGTTCCCGGCAGTACATGCCCCTTCTCTACAAGTACCTGGTGGGCTATGCCCCCCTTACCAACTTCATAGTAGTTTTCTATACCTTGTTCGAGGACAAACTTCTTTATATTAAGGCACTTCTTAGCAGTATCTATATCCTTGTTGGGCACATAGTGGTCCAGCACCACTACTATTCTCGCCGGGTCCCAGACCTTTTTCACGCCCAGCTCCCTGAACCTGGCAATCGTATGCGCACCTAACGCATCGTGTATCATAGCCAGGTCCACAGAGACCTCGACAATCTCGTCCGGCCTGACAAATTTTTTACCGGCTTTTTTAGCTAATATCTTCTCTACGAGAGTCATGGTCATCTTCCGTTTTGAAGACGCTTATCTTATCTGATTCACCCAGGTTGCCGCAAATGCTATCGGGCAGCAGTCACCTTTGCATCAAGAGGCGCGACATGATATTTTTAAGCTGGTGGCTATTGAAGAGGTCATTGAGCTCTTAGAACAGGAATACGGCCCTCGCAAGTGGCAGCCGGACAGGGACCCTATTGATGTGCTCATAGGAACCATACTGTCCCAAAATACCTCGGATGCAAACTCAGGAAGAGCTTTTGCCTCTCTTAAAGCTAGCTTCGCTAGCTGGGAAGCTATAGCTTCGGCTCCAGCAGAGCATATCGCTCAGGTCATTAAGTCCGGGGGACTATCTCAAATCAAGGCAGTTAGAATCAAGCAGGTACTTGAGCAAATTGAAAAGGAACAGGGTCGTATCAGCCTTGATGCCCTCAAATCGATGAACATAGCTGAAGCCGAAGACTACTTAATGCGTCTGCCCGGGGTAGGACATAAGACAGCTAGCTGTGTGCTGCTTTTTTCCCTGAGGAAGCCATCCCTGCCCGTGGATACCCACGTTTTTCGGGTAGCCAAACGATTGGGACTAATTGATTCCAGAGTGTCCATAGAGAAGGCACATAGCTTGCTTCAGGAGCAAACTCCGCCCTCGAAGGTATATCAACTCCATATACATATGATAGAGCATGGCAGGCGGATATGCCACGCTCGGCAGCCTCGCTGTAACAGGTGCATATTGAGAGGCACTTGCCCCAACTCGCTCTGCTAATCCAGACTGGCTAGTAAGTGATATAATTGTTGACATGGCGCAGATATTGAAGAGCAAAAACCTGGCCACCAAGTTTCAGATAATGGTGGAAATAGCAGCACATCAGCCTAACATACAGCAGAAAGACATCGCTCCAAGATTGGGCATCACTTCGCAGGCAGTTTCCGAGTACGTGAAGGAATTGATAAAGGACGGCTGGCTGAGCTCCGAGGGTCGTTCCCGATATAAGGTAACCAAGGAGGGCGTAGATTGGATTTTGCAGATGTCCCGGCAGTTACATAGTTACGCCTGGTTTGTAAGCAAAGCCGTGGCTGATATATCAACCACCACTGCCATAGCTGATAGCGACTTATCCGTTGGCCAACCAGCATCGCTATATATGAAGGACGGCTTGCTCTTCGCCTCCGAGGTCATTAGGAGCAGAGGAGCTAAAGGAATAGCCGTCACTGAGGCTAAAAAGGGACAGGATGTCGGCATTCGCAATATCGAAGGAGTAATAAAACTCGAGCCAGCCGAAGTAATAATAGGCAAAGTACCCAACGTACAGGATGGAGGTGCAAGGAGCACCGACCTTTCCCGATTGGAAAAGGAAGTAAAGAAAGCAAGGCTGGTGGGGGTAATGGGCACGGAAGCCCTGATAGCATTGAGGCAAATAGGTGTAAAGCCTGATTACGTTCATGGTGTCAGAGAAGCAGCCATAGAGGCAGCTTATTGTGGCTTGCCTTCCTTAGTCGTCTGTAGCGAGGACAAGGTTCCAATTCTGGTGCAGAGATT
>SOHS01000096.1 GCA_004377135.1 Dehalococcoidia bacterium
TTTTGCCTTAACCCCCAGGAATTTTCTTATCGCATTGGCCAGTTCTTTCTTTTTCAGCTTTTGTTTTTTACACCTCCTGATAAATCTGTCTCGGTATACTTTCACATTTCTTCTAGCTTCTGTCTTTTAGAGAATCTAGAGGTGGGCTATAATAGTGCTACTGAAATCATGAAGGCTTATATGGTAAGCTTCAGATTGCACAGTAGATATGGGAAGCTGGTTTCGGATGTTTACTAAGGACAGACCTTGCCCATCTGAATTAAGTAGGAGGATATGATTTCATTCCTTGACCTACTGACGAAAGTGATTAGGAAATAGAAATCGGTTATTATCCTCAAGGAGGAGGGGAAAATGGTAAAGGTTATCGAAGGTTATGAACTGAAGAAGGGTGCGGATATACAATCTCTATTTCTAAAACTCAGGTCATATGCCATGACATTTCCAGGTTTCATTAGTGTTGAGCATATCAGAAGCGTGAAAGGCACTCCCATTGCCGCTCTGTTATATAATTGGGATAGGGTTGAGAATTGGGAGGCATGGGAAAGTGCAAAGCTTAGACAACAGATACTACAAGAGGCAGAAGCATTCTTGGTATCAAAGCCGAGGATAACAATATACACGGTAATGCCTACATCAGCCTGGACATATACTGGAGACAAATCATAGTTTAGGCAATTGGAAATCTATAATAGCAAAGATTCTATCCCTCGTAGTGGAGGTGTCAAGTTTAAGTAGATTCAAAGCCTGACTGGGCTTTTAAGGTCTGTGCCTTTTTAGGGCTAGCTTGACAAAAGAGCATTAACAGGCACGGGTCAAGGCAAGGTTAAGGAAGTGTTAGGCGTCCTCCGCTTTGACATGTGGGAAGACAACTCGGAAAGGAACCACCTTTTTGCGTAGTGATTGATATAGAGATATGGCTTCATTTGTGTCCAGTGGGGTGATTTTGTTAATTTCGCCCGGCAATAGCGTTTGATATTGGGCAAAGAAATTACCATTTGGCGTTCTGAATAAGAATGTATTACGGCCACCTTGCTCAAAGTTATAGCCGTTCCAGTATGCGTCATGGGCTATTAGCGTGGCTGTGTCTGTGCGGTATCGCTTACCTGCGACAACCCAGATCATATTTTGTGTTTGCATCGGTTCACCTCCACTTATACTTTTGGCCCAGGCTATGTCGGCGGTGCTAGGGTCTTGGCATTATCCCTTTATATTATACCTCAAAAATGCGCTTTGTTGTTGTGCCACAACTCGCCTTCACCCCGTAGCTTCGATTCGAGAATTTGACCTTTGTTCTAGTTGACTATAAAATAGACTCGGGTGAGTAAACCGGGTGACCGCCCTGGATTTAATCTGCCAGGGAGGAAAGTCCGAGCTCCACCGAGCAGGGTGCTGGGTAACACCCAGGAGGGGTGACCCTACGGAAAGTGCCACAGAAACACACCGCCAGCGGCTGGTTTAGCCAGTACGGGTAAGGGTGAAATGGTGAGGTAAGAGCTCACCAGCAACCAGGAGACTGGTTGGCTGGGCAAACCCCACCCGGAGCAAGACCGAATAAGAGGGCTCAACTACTCCAAAGTCTGAGGACTCTGGGGTAAGTTTAAGGTGCTCGGCCGAAGCCCTCGGGTTGGTCGCTTGACCCTGATGGCAACATCAGGGCTAGATGGATGGTCACCACTCCATGTGGAGTACAGAACTCGGCTTACAGGTTTACTCGCCCAAAAATATTTTTCAGGGGCTTATATGCGGCAAAGGACAGGGGTGAGGCTCAAGCCTTGACCAAGGGGTTATCCAAGGTAAAAACAAGGGAGAGGATGGCATCGCAGCAGCCATAAACAAGCTTGTTAAACCAAGGTTCCGGGCATAAAATAATAATGTATGGATGACATATCCCCTCAGCTTCGTGATTTCGTTCTCTTTTGTGCCCAGAGGCGGAGCCCGGAGTGGCCGGCTATTTATGATGAAATGACGAGGGTAGCCGGAAGGAAATTATTCCAGGGATTAGGCTACAAAGACCTTAAGCAACTAGGGTTATCCTTCTCCCTATCTGGTATGGACAAAACCATCCAATTGGTGAAACAAGTTACCTCCCAAAACCATCAGTAAGAAGCATTTTGCAGTCTTCCATCCAAGATGATA
>SOHS01000165.1 GCA_004377135.1 Dehalococcoidia bacterium
GACCCACTTTCCATCTTCAAAAGCCAAATCGATTTCATTCAAAAGAGTGGAATCGTTACCGCCATGGTTGGTGTACTGATGGCTCCTCCAGAGACAAGATTATACAAACGTTTAAAAAGGGAGAACCGTCTACTAGTAGATGGTACCGGTACCGGGGACAACACAGATGGTTCAACCAACTTCATCCCCAAAATGGGTTACGAAACGCTTGCCAGAGGCTATAAGCATGTTGTAGATACAATCTACGCACCCAATCAATACTATGAGCGTATTAAAACCTTTCTAAAAGAGTATCAACCTAGCAATAAAGGAAAATTTAGAGTTTCTCTTATCCATCTAATAGCATTGATAAGGACCACATGGGTTTTGGGGATCAAGGAGAAAGGGAGAATGCAGTATTGGAAGCTGGTTGGCTGGACCTTGCTCAAAGAACCAAAGTTTTTCCCTTTGTCCATACAGCTTGCTATACAAGGATTCCATTACCGCAAGGTCGCCCAGAAAGTACGTGTATCCCTGACTAGTGATATCCAGGAGTTGGAGCGGATAAGAAAGCCAGCGGGCACGCAGAACTAGTCCCAACTTATAATCCTCTATCCAGTTGTTAAAAATCTCGCCTGTATAGTACGCTTGGTAACAGCTAAGTTTCCCCAATAACCGCTTGAAGGGTTTTCTAGCTTATAAGCCTGCTATTAAGGGGTTCTGTGAGGCTGAGGCCCTATCATCCGATCTGCTGATTTTTTACCAATGTTGACGAAATTCTTGAAAAATCTTGGTAGCGTAGGGTATGATACAATATCGTCTAGGAGCCAAAATTTTGGTAGAATTAAACTGTTGCAAAAGGAGTTGGAATATGGGTAGATACGTGAGAATTATGCTAACAGCTTTACTCATCGTGACCGGAGTTTTTGTCTTCTTGCCCTCCGGCTACGTGAGCGCCGGAGGAATGATTTGTAACCAGAGCTTCGAGGATGGAGC
Source organism: Dehalococcoidia bacterium (assembly GCA_004377135.1). Taxonomy (GTDB): domain Bacteria; phylum Chloroflexota; class Dehalococcoidia; order GIF9; family AB-539-J10; genus RBG-13-51-36. Next base: position 976 of record SOHS01000165.1, read on the forward strand.
AGGAGAAGTACCGTCTGCATGGAACCTGACCGGAAACGCTACGCGCGTAGATACCGGCCCTATCTATGTAGGTAATTGGACAGTTCTGATAACAGGGGATGGCGGCATGCTTGCCCAGTGGTTGTTTATCGGAAATCTCGTCCTGCCAATGACATTTGAGGCCTGGGGGTGGATATTTGTTTCCGGAGAAGCCACTGGTGTTATCGCTATTGACTTCTGGGCGGGAGTGAATGGGACCCAACTGAGTTCGACAACAGAGCTGTCTGCCAACTATACGGGCGGCATCTATGTACAAAGGACCGGCATGATGCAGGCGCCGGTGGGGGCGAATTGTACAAGGATCCGTCTGATGGGAACTGGCTGGCACGAAGGGGCGGAAGTACGATTCGATGAGATTGGCTTCTGGTCGCCGTCGGGAAGTCTCTGCTTCATTGCGACCGCGGCCTATGGCACAGAAACTGCCAGTGAGCTTGACATATTGCGCGATTTCCGAGACCAGGTATTACTGGAGAATGCCCTGGGTTCGCGATTTGTAGAGGCTTATTATAAACTCAGTCCCCCTGTGGCCGACTTCATAGCGAAGAACGATTTCCTGCGTGCAGTTGTCAGGGAGGTACTCATCGATCCAATAGTTAATCTCCTGCAATGGTCGCAGGGCCTATGGAGAGCTTAGCCGGACATACCCTGAGTCCAGGCCTTCGTAGGAGTCTGAAATTCTCCCTGATTGCTACGACTGTGAATACAGTTGAGTCAATAGCTCATTATGACTAATCCAATTAAATTTGGCACCGATGGGTGGCGAGGAATTATCGCCGAGGATTTCACCTTCGATAATGTGCGCATTTGTGCGCAGGCTGTAGCGGAATATCTCAAGCAAGCTGGACTCGATAAACAAAGCCTGGTCATTGGATATGATACTCGCTTCGCCTCTGAGGATTTTGCTGCTGCCGCTGCTGAGGTGATAGCCGGTAACGATATCAGGGTCCATCTCTGCCTCAAACCAACCCCTACTCCGGTAGTGAGCTTTACTGTCCCGGCTACTAAGTCCGCTGGGGCTATTGTGATAACTGCCAGCCACAACCCTGGTTCATGGAATGGATTCAAATACAAATCTCAGGATGGGGCTAGTGCTCCAGGCGAGGTCACTTCTCAGATAGAGGGAAATATTGCTTCCCTAACCCTTAAAGGGAAAGAGCAAGGAGGGGGTGTGAAAAGGCTTGCTTTGGATAAGGCCTTAAAGAAAGGGGCTGTTGACTACCTAGACCTCGCTCCTGCCTACTTCAACCACCTTGGTCACTTTGTTGACATAGAAGGATTGCTGCGCCAGAAATTAAATATCATAGTTGACCCCATGTATGGTGCAGGCATTGGTTACTTCAAGACAGCCCTTCAAAACGGCAACTTAAAAATCACTGAAATTAACGCTGAAAGAAACCCCTCCTTCCCCCAAATTCAGCCTGAGCCAATTGCGAAAAACCTGACCAAGCTTTCCCGGTTGGTCGTTGGACAAAAGGCTGACGTAGGCTTAGCCACCGATGGAGACGCCGACCGTATTGGCATCCTAGACGAAAAGGGGCAATTTTTAACCCAGCATCAAGTTTTTGCCTTACTTTGTCTCTATCTCCTGGAAGTTCGTGGTGAGCGTGGCGCCATGGTGAGGACACTGACTTCCACTATGATGATTTCGCGCTTGGGGAAGCTCTTTGATGTGGCTGTATATGAAACGCCAGTGGGTTTCAAATATGTCGCCCCCTTGATGATGGAGAGAAACGCCATTATTGGTGGGGAAGAGAGCGGCGGCTATGGCTTCCGTGGTCATGTCCCGGAAAGAGATGCCATACTTGCCGGGCTTTACTTCCTCGACTTTATGGTAAAAACAGGTAAAACACCGTCCCAGCTTCTGGACTACCTTTACAGCAAAGTTGGACCTCACTACTATGACCGCAGGGATTTTCATATATCCGCAGCTAAGCGTCAGACAATCCTGCACCGACTCGGTTCCAGCTCCCCGGACGCCATAGCCAGCACAAAGGTGACCAGGGTAGATACCACAGATGGTTTCCGATTCTTCCTTGGCGATGATTCCTGGCTGCTCATCCGCTTTTCCGGCACAGAACCACTGGTCCGCATCTACTCTGAAGCCGAAAGCCTGGAAAGGGCAGAGGCGCTACTGGACGAAGGTAAAAAGCTGATAGGCCTCTAAAGTAGCCCGGTAAAAATTTTAGAAGGCAATATCCCAGGGGTCTCACTTTTTTATGAAAGTAGACTTTGTCTGTTTGCCCTGAGTATTCGGCTGAGCTCATGGCAAAGCCTGCCAGCAAAATCGTAACGGATTTTGCTCTCTGGCGGCATATTATTTTAGAGTGCGACTTATATTTGACACGTGCAGCTAATGGTCGATACAATATAGCCAGTCGCCTTTGGAGCAAGAAACGAGAGTCTCCCGAGATTGACGGAATCACAAGAATACTATCTGTGTATGCAAGACTATTATGAAATTAGGTGGCATGGGCGAGGCGGTCAGGGGGCTATAACGGCAGCCAAGATTTTGGCACAAGCAGCCTACCTTGAAGGCTATCAGGGAGTGACTGCTGCGCCATCGTTCGGCGCCGAGAGGCGAGGCGCTCCGGTTAGTGCATCAACCAGGATTTCCCCGCAGACAATTATGGTAGTATCCCAGGTAGAAAACCCCAATGTAGTGATAGTTCTAGACCACACCCTGCTGAAATACCAGGAAGTAACCAGCGGGCTGGTCAAAGGAGGATGGCTCATCGTAAATTCTTGGCGACCTCCAAAGGAGCTTGACATTAAAGGCGACTTCAACATCGCTACTGCTGATGCTACTGGAGTATGCTCAAGCCTGGGACTGGCAGTCGCTGGCCTCACGGTTGTGAATACAGCGATACTGGGTGCGTTTATCCGTGCTACCGAAGCGGTGGGCATGGCAAGTATAGAGAAGGCAATAAGAGAAAGGTTCTCCAACGGCGAGGTAGGTATTAATCTCGCCGCAATCGCGCAGACCTACGAGATAACTAAACTCGAAAAAATAGGGTAACAGCAAGCCATGGGAACCAGAGAGTGCCAACACATATGCGGGGAGTCATCACCGGCTGTTGGCGAAGCAGGTAAAACGGGTGAGTGGCGCGACTCATTCCCAGTGATAGACCAAGAAAAGTGTCTCCCGGTTAGACAAAACAAGCCTTCCTGTTTTCTATGTTGGCTCTATTGTCCAGAGGCTATTATTAGTAAAACCATACCCATCCAGATAAATATGGACTACTGCAAAGGCTGTGGAATATGCGCGCAGCTATGTCCAGCACATGCTATAACCATGGTACATGAAGAGGAATTCTGTCTCACTGAGACGGATTGAGTGATTTTTGTGAGCAAAAAAAAGACCAGAAAAGCCAGCACCTGGATACTTGATGGGAATCATGCTGCCGCCCAGGGGGCGAAACTCAGTCGGGTTCAAGTAATTGCTGCCTATCCTATTACACCCCAATCACCAGTCACTGAAACGCTCTCCGAATTCGTCGAAAGAAGGGAACTCGGTGCCCAGTACATTGCCGTTGAAAGTGAGCACAGCGCCCTCGCCGTATGCACTTCAGCTTCTATGGTAGGAGCTAGGACCTTCACTGCTACTAGTGCGCATGGCTTGGCCTATATGCACGAGATGCTACATTGGGCTGCTGGGGCACGTCTCCCGGTCGTCCTCGCCTGCGTAAACCGTGCTATTGGAGCGCCCTGGAGTGTGCTCAATGACCAGCAGGACTCTATATCTCAACGAGACACCGGTTGGATACAAATATATGCTCGAAACAATCAGGAGATATTAGACTCGATAATCCAGGCTTATAAAATCGCTGAGTCAGTTTATATCCCGGTTATGGTCTGCTACGACGGTTATATTCTATCTCACACTGAGATGCCGGTGGATGTCCCGACACAGGAGGATGTGGACAGGTTTCTGCCCCAGTATAAACCACACACGATACTGGACCCCGCCAACCCCAAAAACTATAACCTTGTGACCCTGGCAAATCCCAGGGTTAACGCTGAAGGAGTGCTCTGCCATGGGTATATGGAACTAAGGTATCTTCTTCAAGAGGCGTTGCAGAACTCAAGAGAAACGATAACCACGGTGGGGCGAGAATTCGGTGAATTATTTGGCAGAAGCTATGCCAGGATGTTCTGGGAAGACAGACTGGATGATGCCGATATAATTATTGTAGCCATGGGCAGTTTAGCAATGGAGGCAATAGTAGCCGCAGATATGCTTCGGGAAGCAGGTCACAAAGTAGGTATCTTGGGCTTGAGAGTGTTCAGGCCATTCCCTAAGTCAGATGTGGTCCAGGCATTGGAAAAAGCCCGCCTTGTGGTGGTCTTCGATAAGAATATCAGCTATGGCATAGAAGGAGCCACCTGCTCGGAGATAAAATCAGCCCTCTATGGAAGTCCAGCAAGAGCGGTAATACGAAACTTCATTGTTGGATTGGGTGGCCGTGACGTTAAAGCAAGAGAGTTGGTTGATGCGGTAAACAAATCACTGCTGTCGCTGAAAGAGGGCGTTTTAAACAAGGAATATCCAGAATGGATATGTGCCATTTGAGAGGGCTTACCCGATGAAGACTAATGCTGTCAACATGACCGAAAAGGAATATCTACTACCAGGTAACAGGACCTGCCCTGGCTGTGCCTTGTCGCTCGCTTACCGCCACATTCTAAAAGCGCTGGAAGGGCAGGTTATTGTGACGGTGCCCGCCAGTTGCCTTACGGTACTGCATGGCATGTATCCCGTAACATCTGTCACTGTCCCCTGTGTAAATACGCCATTTGCCTCAACAGCGGCGTCGGCTACCGGCTTGGTTGCCGGGCTTAAAGCCTTGGGCAAAGAAGGTGTGACCGTGCTGGCAATCGCTGGTGATGGTGGGACACATGATATAGGAATTCAAGCGCTGAGCGCCGCTGCTGAAAGGCAGAATGACTTCCTCTATATCTGCTATGACAATGAAGGCTACATGAACACCGGCAATCAGCGCTCAGGCTCCACGCCACTGGGCGCGATTTCAGGCACTACACCTATCCTGGGCAAACAGCAGAACCAGAAAGACATAACAGCGATAATGGAGGCGCATGGCATCCCTTATATTGCTACCGCAAATGCGTCTTATCCGCTGGATCTTTACGAAAAAGTCAGGAAAGCGAAGACGATACGAGGGACCAGGTTCATACATGTATTCACGCCCTGTTCGCCGGGATGGTCGTTCCCTTTCAGTGATACTATAAAAATCGGCAAGCTCGCGGTGGAAACGGGATGGGTGATACTTTATGAAGTTGAAGACGGCATTTTCCGCCTCACTTCGGCGAGTGAGTCCATTGCCCGGAGGGGTAACCTGAAACCATTGAGAGAATATCTCATGGAGCAAGGAAGGTTCAAAAATATTACCGAAGAGCAGATTAACGAACTACAGGGTTGGGTAAATGCTCGATGGAAGCGTTGCCTG
>SOHS01000034.1 GCA_004377135.1 Dehalococcoidia bacterium
AGAGGAACATAAGCAGGGCAGCGATGCTTTTGGCATCGCAGATTTCGCCCGAGGTGATAAGCCGGGGTATCTCATCCGGGGAAACGCGGACCAGCTCGATGTCTTCAGTATCCTCAGCCATGAGACGACCGGGCACAAGGTCACTAGCCACAAAGCAATGGAGATACTCGGTGCCATAGCCTGGGATGGAATAAAAGCCCCCCAATTTGTCTATTTTTCGGGGGAGATAGCCAATTTCCTCCTGTAATTCGCGGCGCACAGAGTCAATGGGCTCTTCACCGGGGTCAATGCCACCAGCCGGTATTTCCAGAAGAAACCTGTCCACTGGATAGCGGAACTGTCGAACCAGCAGGACATTATCCTGTTCATCAATGGCCACTACAGCTATACAATCGCTGTGCTCCACCACGTCTCTGGTGGTTTTTCTGCCGCCAGCTTTCTCTACGGTGTCCACACGCATATTCACCGCGTGCCCCTGGTAAATCTGTTGGGTAGCTAGCGTCTTTTCCGGCTTTACCATACTCTTGCTACATAGCTAAAATTGCTTCGCTTTGCTTGCAGAGCCTCAAAGGTGGCGAATAAGAGCTACTTCATCGCAGTTGGGAAACTTGGGACAGCGATAGCATTCCGCCCATACCTTCTGGGGCAGTTCCGTTTTGTCAATTAGCTTAAAGCCATGTCTTTCAAAAAAAGCCGGCTTACGAACGAGACAAAAAATCTTGGGTATACCTAATTCCTTAGCCTCTTCGAGACAAGCCTGGGCAAGCAAATAGCCAATCCTTTGGTTCTGTTCCTTTTCATAGACAGCCAGAGACCTGATTTCAGCTAAATCGAGCCAGTTAACGTGCAATGCCGCGCAAGCGATAACCTGATTTCCTTTTCTGACTACGAAGTAATCTCTAATATCCTCATATATTTCAGATAAGGCACGAGGCAACATCTCCCCCTTATCAGCAAAGTGACTGATCATCTGGTGGATGGAGGTAGCATCGCTCACCCTTGCCCTATCAACCTTTATATCAGCTTTCATTTCTTCTTCCTCCCATTTTTTGCCACAGCGAGCTATAAAAATGGGTCGGCTCGTGAATTCTTAAGAAGCGAGCTATGTGAGGGCTGAGTTTCACTCTGATATTTTGCCCGTCTGACAATGGCAATTCAACTTGTCCGTCAATGCTAAGTATAGCCTTCTCTCTTAAGGCGACCTTTAAATCCACTATGCTCTGCGGAGGCAGTACCAGGGCATGACTCAATCCCAGGTGGCAGGATATTGGTTGGAGAACGATTTCCTTGGATTGAGGATGAAGAATTGGTCCGCCAGATGCCAGAGAATAGCTGGTGCTCCCGGTAGCGGAGGCCACAATTATGCCATCAGCCCGGTAAGTGGTTATCGCTGCGCCATCAATTTCTACTTCTATGTTAACCAGGCGGACTGCCACACTTCGTAGTACCACGTCATTCAAGGCATGAAAGCTTTTGTCTTCAAACCGAGCCTCGAGCATGGCCCTTTCCTCGATCCAGCCTTTACCCTCGAGCAAATCGGGTAAATCGGATAAGACCTCATTGCCATCTATCTCTGTTATAAATCCCAGCCTGCCCAGGTTTATACCTAAAATGGGTACCGGCAGGGGGATTACGATTCGAGCAGAATGGAGGATAGTGCCATCTCCGCCAATACTGAGAATTAACTCTGTGCCCGCAACCCGGGGTTTAGCTTCATCCTCGTCCCAGGCTGAGCATCGCCACGAAGAGACTCCTCGAGAGGATAGAAACTCTTCCAGTTTCTCAGCTAAGTCTCGGGCTTTCTCCCGTAGGGGGTGATACAGAATACCAATACGCTTCACAGGTGAACGAAGTGTAGCACTGGCGAATTCTGGCTGTCAAACGAGTTGACAGAATCAAATCATGTCGCTTAACAGGAATTAAGTGCGGAATGCTTACTTCCCCTTGAACGTGGGCAAGGGCTTCTTCTCCAGGAAGGCTTTCACGCTCTCGCGGTGGTCCTCACTCTGCCGGCATATCCGTATGGAGTCGGTCTCAAGGTCAAGTTGACGCGCCAGCCTGTCGAAGAGACCGCGCCACACCATCTTCTTGGTTAGTTCTACAGAAAGAGGTGCCTGCTGAACAATCTTGTTGGCTAATTCCCTGGTTGTCTTCATCAGGTCATCAGGTGGAACGACCCGGCTGACAAGGCCGATTCGCAAGGCTTCGGCGGCATCGATTAACTCGGCTGTGTACATTAATTCCAGAGCACTGGACATTCCCGCGGCCAGAGGCAGGTAACATGTCAGACCGAAGTCAGGCACCAGTGCCCGTGCCACCTGGGCGACACCAAACCTGGCTGTCTCCGAGGCTATTCTGATGTCACAGCTCAGTGCTAGAGATAGGCCGGCGCCAACACAGGGCCCATTTATAGCGGCAATGGTTGGTTTCAGCAGCTTGGGGAAGATATCAGCAGCGGGCCACCCGGTTACCTGGAGACGGTTGAAGCGGGATTGCTCGGCAGCCCCGGTCAGCAATTGCATGGCGGAGACGTCAGCGCCGGAACAGAAACCACGCCCGGCACCGGTAACAATCAATACCCTGACACTGTCATCTTGGGCCACTTCATCTACCGCCAGAGGCAGGTTCATACCCATTTTCACGGTAAGGGCGTTCAACTTATTCGGTACATTGAGGGTCAAAGTGGCAATGCCGCAATCATCCTTTTCCAGTAACAGGTCTTCATACTCCATCCTGGTTCACCTCCTGTTCGTATCGTTAGTTAAAAGAACAATTATAGCAGAGGCGGAGAGATTTTTTGACCATCCGGCAACCACTTAGCATATTCGAGGCAGCAATTCCCCGGATAGCATATCAACGATTCGAGAAGGGCCGAGCTTTGTTTTCATTACCACCTTCCCCGGGTGCTCGTTGGTAACCTCGCCGATGATAGCAGCATCTCTACCATAGCTATTTTTTCTCATTCGGGCAAGAATCTTGTCGGCATCGGCGGAGTCAGCTACAGCTACAACCTTGCCTTCATTAGCCACGTAAAGGGGGTCCAGTCCCAGGAGCTCGCAGGTGGCTTTGACCTCGTCCTTCACTGGTATCTTAGCCTCATCCACCACAATGCCCACTTTTGATTGTCGGGCCAGTTCACTGAGCGTGGTTGCCAGCCCACCCCGGGTAGGGTCGCGGAGGCAATGGATCCTGGACGAGACCTCCAGCATCTGAGCCACCAATTTGTTCAACGGAGCGCAGTCGCTTTCCAGAGTCATAGAGAACCTTAGTCCTTCACGCTGACTCATTACAGCTATACCGTGGTCGCCGATGGTGCCACTGAGCAGAACCTTATCCCCAGCTCTGGCGTTAGCTCCTGAGATATCAACTCCGGGGGAGATTATCCCCACTCCCGAGGTGGTGATAAACAACTTGTCAGCTTGTCCTCGATTTACCACCTTGGTATCCCCAGCGATAATATTAACCTCGGCTTCTTCAGCAGCTTTCTTGATTGATTGCACTATCTGCTCAAGCTCACTTAAGAGGAAGCCTTCTTCTATTATTGCCGAGAGGCTCAAATATAGAGGTCTGGCTCCATTCATAGCTAAGTCGTTAACCGTGCCGCAAACAGACAGCTTGCCGATATCGCCGCCTGGGAAAAAAATGGGATTTACCACGTAGCCATCGGTGGTGAAAGCCAGCCGCCCGCTGGCTTCGAAGATAGCTGAATCATCTAGTTTATTCAATGCCGGATTAGCCAGGAAGGGAAGGAATTTTTTCTCCACCAGTTCATGGCTCAATTTGCCACCACTGCCATGGGCTAAGAGAATGCGATCATCCACCTGCTCCATATCTACCCTAAAAATCTTGCAAATTTTCAGGAGGCCCGTATTGATAATAAGCAGCGCAGGCGCCTTCACTGGAGACCATGCAGGGACCGACAGGGCTTTCCGGGGTGCAGACCTTTCTAAAGAGTTTGCACTCAAGTGGCATAGCTGCGCCACGGATTACATCCCCGCACCGGCATCCTTTAGGCTCCCTCGGTGGTTTCGGGCTCACTGAAAAAGCCTTGTCGGCGTCAAATTGCTCGTATTTTCCTCTCACTTTCAAGCCACTTTGAGGGACAATCCCGATCCCCCTCCAGTTAGCTTCGCCGATCTCAAAAACATTCTCCGTAAGTTGCCAGGCTTTTATATTTCCCTCTGGCCTTACTACTCGGGGGTAAGCTATCTCCACTTTGGGTTCGCCCTTTTCAATTTGTTCCACCAGCTTGTCTATGCATAACAGGATATCCAGTGGTTCAAATCCCGAGATGACACAGGCAACTCTATAATCTCGGGGGATAAATTCGTAGGGATGAGAGCCAATTATAACGCTAACATGCCCGGGACAGACGATGCCGTCAAGCTTTATCTCGCCTGAATCAAGCAGCACTTTCATCACCGGCGGGGTCAGCTTATTAAGAGATAGAACGTAAAAGTTTTCTATTTTATCCTGTTGTGCCTTAAGTATAGAAGCAGCTATGGTCGGCGCCGTGGTCTCAAAGCCGATGCCGATGAAGATGACTGATTTCCTAGGGTTGGCTCTTGCTATCTCTACAGCGTCTATAGTGGAATATACTATTCGGACATCTGCTCCCTCAGCCTTCGCCTGTTGCAAGCTCGAATAGCTGCCGGGAACTCTTATCATGTCCCCGAAAGTAGTGATGATAACGTCGGGCAGGTGTGCCAGGGCGATGGCTTTGTCCAGGTCAGCGGTGGCTGTAACACAGACGGGGCAGCCTGGCCCTGACCTCATTTCCACAGTTTTGGGAACTAATTGGCGAATTCCATATCGTAATATGGCATGCGTGTGCCCACCGCAAAATTCCATTAGTCTTATGGTTGTGGTGGAGCGCTTAGCAATTTTGTATGCTAGCCCTCTGGCTAGCTTGTTGTCCTGATACTCGTCAATGAACTTCATTTAGACTTGCGATCTCTTCCAGGAGCTTCAGAGTCTCCTCGGCTTCAGCTTCATCTATGACGCTTATGGCATATCCCGTATGGAGCAATACATAATCACCAACCTTAGCCTCTGGAGTAAAGGCAATGCTAACTCGACGCCTTACCCCGGCGATCTCTGTTTCCGCCGCATCCCCGTCTATAGAAACAATTTTTACTGGTACTGCTAAACACATGGCCTCCCGTATTTTAGCCTAAGTTAACCCATAATACAAATCAGTGCCTTAAGCCAAAAAAACATCGTATTGACGCTGGTTGGGTGTTATGCTATTTTACGCAACATAGTTGATTTACGGGAGTGTAATTTAAATGCGCAGCGACATAGTGAAGAAGGGCATCGAAAGGGCGCCTCACAGATCGCTGTTGCGGGCTGTCGGCTGCTCTTCGGACGATTGGGATAAGCCGTTTATTGGAGTAATCAATAGCTTTACCGAGGTCGTCCCAGGGCATATCCATTTACAAACAATTGCCAAGGCGGTAAAGGAGGGGATTCGTAGTCGGGGTGGGGTACCGTTTGAGTGCAATACCATAGCTGTTTGCGATGGTATCGCTATGAACCATCCGGGAATGAGATACAGTTTACCCAGCCGGGAGCTCATTGCTGACTCGGTGGAAATCCTGGCTCAGGCACATGCCTTCGATGGCCTGGTATTCATCCCGAATTGCGACAAGGTCATTCCCGGGATGCTGATGGCCGCGGTCAGGCTTAATTTGCCCTCTGTCTTTGTGAGCGGCGGCCCCATGCTGGCCGGGAAGTTTGGTCAGGGAAGCGCTGCCAGGTCCGTTGACCTTATTACGGTATTTCAAGCTGTAGGCGAGGTAGCTAGAGGTAAGATGACCGAGGTTGAGTTGCAGGAACTGGAGATGGTCGCCTGTCCCGGTTGTGGGAGCTGTGCCGGGATGTTCACTGCTAATACCATGAATTGTCTCAGTGAAGCCCTGGGGATGGCTTTGCCGGGTAACGGCACGATACCAGCAGTGGAAGAACGGCGGGTAAAACTTGCCTATAGAGCCGGGCAGCAAGTCATGGAAACATTAGCTAAAGATATTTGGCCTAAGGATGTTATCACCAGGGATTCTCTTTACAATGCCTTCGCTGTGGACATGGCTCTGGGGGGCAGCACAAATTCCGTGTTGCATCTTGCTGCCATAGCGCACGAAGCTGGGATAGATTTTCCCCTGTCCCTGGTAAATGAGATTAGCGACTCCGTTCCTCATATCTGTAAATTAAGTCCGGCCAGCGATTATCACATTGAGGACCTGGACTTAGCCGGTGGCATTCCTGCGATAATGCACGAACTGTCTGGATTGCTGAAGCTTGAGGCGAACACCATTTTGGGCAAGCCGTTAGGCGACATAGCAAAGGAAGCAAAAGTTAGAAATAGAGAGGTAATCCGCCCCCTGTCACAACCACATGCCACTACTGGTGGTATTAGCATATTATTTGGCAATCTGGCGCCCGATGGCAGCGTGGTCAAAAGTGCTGCAGTGGCTCCTGAGATGTTAGTTCATCGGGGTCCAGCGAGAGTTTTCAATAGTGAGGAGGAAGCTACGGCGGCGATAATGAAAGGCGAATTTAAGTCAGGCGAGGTAATCGTCATTCGCTATGAAGGCCCCAAAGGAGGGCCAGGAATGCGGGAGATGTTAGCAGCCACTTCCCTCCTCAGTGGTATGGGTATGGATAAAGAGGTAGCTCTTGTTACGGATGGACGCTTTTCCGGAGGCACGCGAGGAGCAGCCATTGGTCATGTCTCTCCTGAGGGGGCAGAGAAAGGTCCTATAGCGGCTTTGCGGGATGGTGATATGATTAACATAAACATACCTGACCATAAATTGGAAGTAGAATTAAGCCAAAAAGAGCTAAAACAGCGGTTGGATGCATTGCCTGCCTTTGAACCCAAGATTAAAACTGGCTATCTCAAGCGGTATAGCGATAAGGTAAGCTCGGCCAGCACTGGTGCGGTGTTTGCTGGATAAGGAGTTATTCTATATGAAAAAAACTGGTGCTCAGATTCTTTGCGAGAGTTTAATTAAAGAGGGGGTAGAGGTTATTTATGGCATTATCGGTGGTGCCGTCTTACCGATATATGATACCTTGCCGCAATATCCTCAGCTCCGACATATATTGGTTCGCCATGAGCAGGGAGCGGCTCATGCTGCCGATGGCTATGCTCGCGTTACACATAAGGCGGGAGTGTGTATTGCTACTTCTGGGCCGGGAGCTACAAATCTGGTTACCGGCATTGCCTGCGCTTATATGGATTCCGCACCCATGGTAGCTATAACCGGACAGGTGGCTAGACCTTTTATTGGCAAGGATGCCTTCCAGGAGATAGATATCACAGGCATTACCATTCCAATTGTCAAACATAACTATCTCGTTACTGATGTTGCTGAGCTGGCTAAAACGGTTAAAGAAGCCTTTCACATTGCCCAGACGGGGAGGCCAGGGCCTGTGCTTATTGACATACCGCGGGATGTCCAGCAAGAGCAAACGGATTTTGTTTATCCCGATAAGATCGATCTGCCGGGCTATAAAATTGTTTCTCGTGGGCACCCAGCTCAAATTAAGAAAGCAGCGAAGCTCATTAACGAAGCTGAGCAGCCTGTTATTATCGCTGGCAGGGGGATAATTATTTCCCAAGCCTACGATGAGTTTAAGGAATTTGCTGAAAAAGCACAATTACCAGTGGCGCATACTCTCCTTGGCCTGGGCTCCTTCCCTGGAAACCATATACTTGATCTTGGCATGCTGGGGATGCATGGCACAGGTTGCGCCAATATGGCAGTGCAAAACGCCGACCTTCTTATCGCTATTGGCATGAGATTCGATGACCGAGCTACAGGAAATACCGGGGAGTTTGCTCCCAATGCCCGTGTCATACACATTGATATCGACCCCGCAGAGATTGGAAAGAATATCCCCACCGAGATTCCGGTAGTCGGGGATATAAAAAGCGTGCTCACAGCCCTGAATGAAGTGATTGAGAGAAGAGAGCACGTGGATTGGCTTTCCCAAATAGAACAATGGAGGTATGAGTATCCATCGCTAGAAATCAGGCAAAGTGATGAGCTCTTGCCTCAATACATTGTTCACCGGATCTACGAGGCCACACAAGGTGATGCTTTAGTGGTTACTGGGGTGGGGCAGAATCAAATGTGGGCGGCACGATATTTTGTTTATACCAAACCAAACAGCATTATTTCTGGGGGTGGTTTAGGCCCCATGGGGTTTGAACTACCTGCGGCCATGGGAGTTAAAATCGGTTGCCCCGAGAAAATGGTATGGTGTGTTGCCGGCGATGGTGGCTTTCAAATGACTATCCAGGAATTAGCTACCATAACGCAAGAAAACATTGCTGTAAAAATAGCTATCATGAACAACGGGTATTTAGGTATGGTAAGACAGTGGCAAGAGCTATTCTATGGACGGCGCTATGTTGACACGAAACTTTGGAATCCTGATTTTGTTAAAATTGCCGAAGCATATGACATTCCTGGTATCAAGGTGAAACGCAGAGAAGAAGTCATCCCGGCTATACAGAAAGCCATGGACTACCCTGGAGCTTTTCTTATCGACTTTCTTATTGAGCCTGAGGAGAACATCTATCCCATAGTGCCACCAGGGGAAAGCCTGGCCAGATTTTTCGAGCCATCAAAGCCGGAAGTATTGGGAGGGCAATTCTAAGAATCAATTACAAAATTCCAATGACCAAAAGAAGAGGTTTTTGAGTTTAGAGATTAGGATTTAGAATTTATCTATTGGGGGGCAAATTGACTAATACAAAACATACTTTAATAGCTTTGGTGGAGGATAAACCGGGAGTGCTTAACCGAATAGCTAGTTTATTCCGACGGCGCGCCTTTAATATTCAAAGTCTTGCTGTAGGTAGTAGCGAACATCCCGGTTTATCTCGCATGACCACTGTTGTTGTTGGTGATTCTGCTCAGGTAGAGCAGGTGAGAAAGCAACTGGAGAAGCTAATCAACGTGGTTAAGGTCTCCGATATAACGGAAGAAAATATGGTGACCAGAGAATTGGCTTTAATCAAAGTGAAGGCCAGTGCCTCGACAAGAAGCGAGATTATGCAAATCGTTGATATTTTCCGGGCTAACATAGTTGATGTTGCTCCAGGTTCACTGACAGTGGAAGTGACTGGTGATGAAGACAAGGTGAATTCTCTGCTCGGACTCCTTCGTGATTTTGATGTTAAGGAGGTTTCACGAACTGGCAGGATAGCCTTAACTCGCGGAAGCGGTTCATGAATAACTGCCTATAGTTGATAAATAATAACTGAAAGTTAATAGAGGAGGGACTATGGCTAAAATTTATTATGACAAAGATTCTAACCTGGATTTGCTCAACGAAAGGACAGTTGGCATTATTGGCTTTGGGAATCAGGGACATGCTCATGCCCAAAATCTGAGGGACAGCGGCTGCCAGGTTATTGTTGCCGAGTTACCGGGAACTGAAGTCTGGCAGGCAGCAAAGAAAGCTGATTTTGAAGTGGCCACTACCGCTGAAGTAGCCAAAAAGGCAAATATAATTGTTATGCTAGCTCCAGATACTGTGCAGCCCAGAATCTATAGGGAGTCAATTGAGAAAGAGATGGTCTCGGGTAAGACACTTATATTCGCTCATGGTTTTAGTATCCACTTTTCTCAAATCGTGCCTCCAGTTGAGGTTGACGTTAGCATGATAGCGCCTAAATGTCCGGGACATATGCTCAGAAGGCTTTATACCGAAGGTTCAGGACCTCCGGCCTTGGTGGCTATTCACCAGGATGCCTCGGGGAAAGCAAAAGACACAGCCCTGGCCTATGCCAAGGGTATTGGTTGCGCTAGAGCCGGGGTTCTGGAAACGACTTTTGCTGAAGAGACCGAGACCGACCTATTTGGCGAGCAAACTGTGCTTTGTGGCGGAGTCTCTTCTCTGATAAAGGCTGGCTTTGAAACACTGATAGAGGCTGGCTATCAACCGGAGATCGCCTATTTCGAGGTTTGCCACGAGTTAAAGCTCATTGTTGACCTGATTTATCAAGGTGGTTTGAGTTATATGCGCTATTCGGTAAGTGATACGGCAGAGTATGGAGATTATACGCGGGGACCGCGGGTCATTGATGATTTGGTCAGGGAAGAAATGGAGCAAATCCTGGCAGAGATTCAGGATGGCAGCTTTGCCACAGAGTGGATTTTAGAAAACCAGGCTGGCCGCCCCAGCTTTAATGCTATGAAGCGTATGGAAGCAGAGCATCCCATCGAAGTTGTGGGCAAAAAGCTCAGGGATATGATGCCTTGGCTGAAGGGCTAGGTATTATTAAAAAAGCTTGCTACTGACACACTGCTGAGAACTTTAAAAAATTTTTGTAATAATTTCCTGCGCATACGTTAGCACAATATAGTGATTTTTGATTAGCGTTATCATATAATAACATTTACCGAAAAGAAACTGGGAGGTGTGGCTATGCCATTCTGTCAATACTGTGGAGGAAAAATAGATGAAGATGCGGTGGTTTGTCCTAAATGCGGGGAAATTTTAATTGAGGAAGATACAGGATGGCAAGAGTTGCAGATCCTAGAGAAAGTTGATGAAGCAAAACATAGAGCAAATATGTATATTATTTCGGCAATAGTTCTTGCAACGGTGGGAATTGTAACTGGTTGGGTCCTTTGTGTCTCATCAAGTGCGGTTGGACTTTTTGGCATAGCGCTTGTTTGCTTGGGCGTCGGATGTAATGCGTCGGCTGATCGACATGAACACAAAGCCAAGGTTTTGAAGAGACGACTCAGACGGTGAAATTAATCTGAAGTTGTATTAGTAATATTGGCACCTGAATTTAAAATATCTTTTAGTTAATCTTCTAGGGTCCATTCATTTTGCGCTACCTAGCCTCGCGATTAAATCATTAAGACGAAATGCGCCTTAATTCAAACACCACCGGGTTTGTTGGGTCAGGACAGGCAACAGTAGTCTTGTTTCGGTCTTGTTCCCAAGGGAACGAACCACCGAATTGCAGGACCTGAGCAAAAGGAAAAAGGGAGTAGAAAGCCCATGAACAAAGGTTAGGCGGAGTCTGTTGTCCGATGACAAATTCATCACCCACCTTGTGTTGAGCTTCGCAAGTCCCCTTCTGGGATATTACCTTAGCTATTACATCAGACATCTCAACCTCCTAGTTTCACTACAGATTGGATTAATAGCTCTTACCTCTATTTCTGGTTATGTCGACCTGAGTTGTCTATATAGTATATTACGGTATAGCTTGGGGCAAGTGAGTGATTGATGTACAGGATATGTATTGAGTGTAATTTCAATCGTCCGTACCAATTATGTTTGTTTTGCCGTCGCGCGCCCCAAGCTTAACGGACATGAGTAAAGACCCCAGAGGACTCACGCTGAATATGCCTAAGTGACAATGCTATAATCATAAAGTTTAGACGACGGAGGTTGCTCTAGCAAAAATAAGAAAAGAGGCAGAAATTTGAGCTTCAAAGTAGTTGTTACCTTTTATGTGCCCGGAGCGGTTCCCACCTACGATGAGCTCTTAACCGAGTTAGGGGCGGAAGTGGAAAAGACTTTATGTACTACTGAGGAGGAACTTATCTCTGCCTGTTCCGAAGCTGACGCTGTCATAGCGGTGGGAATAAGGATAACGCCCGGGTATGTCTTTAGTCCCAAAGTAATCGAGAATCTGCACAAATGCAGACTTATTGCCCTTACGAGTATAGGTTATGATAATGTAGACATAGCCGCAGCTACGGAAAAAGGTATTTGTGTTGCCAATGTTCCCTATTATTGCTTGGAGGAGGTCTCAGACCACGCTATGGCACTTATTCTCGCCTGCGCTAGGAAGTTTTATCAACTACTTCCTGATATTAAGAATGGGAAATGGAGTACCCAGGCAGAGTACTTGAGCGCTTTGAAGCCGTTACATCGGCTGTCCGGGCAAACCTTAGGGCTTATTGGCTTTGGCAACATCGCTCGTACCCTTGTCCCAAAAGCCAAAGTTTTTGGCTTCAGAGTCATTGCTTACGCCCCCCATGTACCCAGCATCCTGTTTAAGACATTGAAAGTAGAGGCGGTAGAGCTCGACCAATTGCTTAAAGAGTCGGACTTTGTTTCCATGCATACCGCTCTCACTTCAGCAACTAAGCACATGATGGGGCTTCAGCAATTTAAGAAGATGAAGCCAGCAGCTTATTTCATTAACACAGCCCGGGGAGAACTCGTGGATGAAAAAGCTCTTTATACTGCTCTTTCACAGGGACTAATTACTGGTGCTGGGTTAGACGTATTAAATTCAGAACCTCCTAGCCCCGATAATCCCTTACTCAAGCTTGATAATGTTCTCATTACCGGTCATTCTGCGTACTATTCCGAGGAGTCCCGTGAAGAGTTATTTAAGCGGCCCTGGGAAGAGGTAGTCATAGTATTGCAAGGAGAATGGCCTCACAGTTTAGTTAATCCACAGGTCAAGGAGAGATTTGGAGTTAAGTGGGGCGCTCACCCCAAGTAAGCAGAGCTCATTATGGCTGAGATGGCTTGGGCAAGGTAGTAAGGTGAGAGCTCGTAGCACCTTCGCGCTGCAAATATTTCTCAGGAGAGATAATCAGTGACAAATTTCTCACATCCCCTTGACAAAGTTTTAGAGGTGTGTTAATATATTGGTGCCCCGAGTAATTGAACAAGAACTTGGCGAGTGTGGAGCCGACCACTGAGTAAGCGGAAGCTGAAAAGTGCCGGGAGGTAAAAGGCCCAGCGCAAGGTAGGTGGAAGCGGAAAGGAAGGTGGGTGGAGAGCCAAGGAAAGTGAGGTTACTTGGGGCGTTTTTTATCCCCAGTTTTTATTATTATACGAGCGATAAGCATCGCCACGGAAGAAGGGAGCTAAGTTGGGGTTGGCCCTTCGCCTTTGATTAGCTCGGGGTGAAGGATGCCAATAAAGGGCAAATTACGATATTCACCCTTGTAATCTAGTCCATAACCCACTACGAACTCGTCGGGAACTTCGAAGCCTACGTAATCAAGAGGAACATTTACCAATCGACGTGCTCTTTTATCAAGCAGAGTACAGACGCGAAGGCTGGCAGGATTGTGAGCAGAAAGATGACTGAGAATGTAATTCAGTGTCATACCCGTATCGACGATGTCTTCAACCATCAGTACATGCTGCCCTGTTATGCTGCTATCGAGGTCTCTGGTTATCTTGACTACCTGACCATCGCCACCATAGTATGAGATAGCCATAAAGTCTAGGGTAACCGGAAGGGAAAGGTGCTGCATCAGGTCAGCCATAAAACAAACAACGCCCTTCAATATGCCTATTAGCACTAATCTCTGACCAGTGTAATCGCGTGAAATATGTCTGGCTAGGGTTCTTATCCTTCGTTGAATTTTGGCATTGCTGTATAAAACTCGATCGATCCCCTCTACTTTAGCTTCGCCTAGAGGGCCATAACCATATTTGGCTAACAGCTTGAGAAAATCATTTTTGTTTAGAAGCCTGATATTGACTTCGGGGTAAAGTTCTCTGAGCTGGCGCAGCTTGCGATTCTTCTCGGTTAGCAGATTTTGTTTTAATGTAGTGAGTTCAACATACAGATCTAACTCGGGCAAATAAAAATCGGGAGTGAACATCTCTGCTATCTTGCCGCCTTGCCATCTAAGAGGAAAGGAACGAGGCTCATAAAGCCATTCAATACAGTAAAAATCTAAAAGTTTGGCAAAATCCTCCTCGCTGGGATGAGCGAAACTAGATGACTCCAGGGTAGTAGGCAAAGGAGGTACTTGGGACGATTTTTTTCGTCTTCCCCTTGTCTTGTGGTCCTGCTCCAGCAATTGGTGAAGCTCCGCTCTCTCAAAGACGACGGCGCACATATCAGCAACACTGTGGAGAAAGCTTCTATCCGCTTCAGAGAATTGGCGAGGCTCATGAGTGTAAATTCGAATCTCTCCGATAGTCTCTCCCTTCCCAAGTACAGGAACCCCGATTATAGAAGATATTCCTTGCGCTAGTGCTATTTGGGGGTATTGAACTCTTTCATCTTTAGCAGCATCGGCAATAAATACCACTTTTCCCTCAAGGATATCCGGAAGGCTTTTACGGGCATCGAGGGGACCCTTTTTCAGATAAAGGTCACTCAAACCATATGTGCCTACAGTGATCAAATATTCCTTTTGGGAATTGAGGGATAAAATGCGGCAGCCATTTGCCTGCATTGCCTTGGCAGTGCTTTTAGCTATAGAATTACAAATCTTTCTTAAGCCAAAAGTCGAATTGGCAACTTTGGTTATCCGCTTAAGAGCTGAATAATAACTACCTCTCGACCTACCCACTTTTCTCGTACCCTATCCGCATTTAGTAAAGCCACAGGCGAGGCAAATGTTGCAGCCTTCCTGGTAAATCAAAGGACCACCACAATCAGGGCATTGCCCGGCCCAACTTTTAACCATCTCAGGATTTTGGGAAGACGTATTTGGATTGGTGGACTTTTCATTAATTTCTGTCTTTTCTCTAATGTACTTCTCCAGCACGCTAGCAATAGCATCGGCACAGGATAAAATAGCATGCCCCTGCTCCCAGGCAATAGAAGGGCATCTAATGCCGCGCAGTTGCTTTACAATAGAATCTATATCTATTCCAGACCTCAGAGCCAGAGATGTTAGGCGGCTGATAGCCTCAAGCTGTGCTGCGGCACAACCTCCAGCTTTTCCTAAGGTGGAAAAAACTTCAGATATTCCCCGATTATCAAAATTTACTGTCACATAGATGTAGCCACATCCAGTGTTTACCCTTTCAGTTACACCCGTGGTAACCTTAGGCCTTTTCCGGGGAGCTAGCTTACCTTCAGTCTTTTTTACCCCCTCACCCACAGTGAGGACCTGACTATCTCGACTCCTATCACGGTAAATAGTTATCCCCTTCAAGCCTTCTTGATAAGCAAGCATATATACTTTGGTTACGTCATCGGGCGTCGCCTCGTGAGGAAAATTGACTGTCTTGGATACAGCGCTATCAGTAAATTTTTGGAATGCTGCCTGCATCTTGACGTGCCACTCAGGAGATATGTCATGTGCAGTGACAAAGAGCATTTTTATGTCTTCAGGAACTTCTTCTATGTCTTTTAGCCTCTTTCCTTCAGCTAGCTGCTTCATTAGATCTGGGGAATAGAACCCTCCCTTTTTAGCTGTCTCCTCAAAATAAGGGTTCACCTCTATAAATTCTTCACCTTCCAGGATATGACGTATGTAGCTTAAGGCGAATAATGGTTCAATGCCACTGGAACAATTAGCGATTATGCTCAAGCTGCCAGTAGGAGCAATGGTAGTCCGAGAGGCATTTCGAAAACGAGGACCATCGGGCATGTCATAAATACTTTCTTGGAAAGCAGGAAAAACTCCCCTTTCTTGGGCTAGCTCTATCGAGGTTTTATCCGCCTCTTCAGATATGAAATGGGCAATTTCCTCGGCCATAACAAGCCCCTGTTCACTATCATAAGGGATGCCAAGCTGGATCAGCATGTCGGCAAAACCCATCACCCCCAAGCCTATTTTCCTGGTAGTTTTTGCTATCTCCGTGATCTCTGGCAAGGGAAATTGGTTGACTTCTATAACATTATCAAGGAAGCGAACTGCCAGCTTGACTGTTTGAGATAGCTTGTCATGGTCAATGTACAGCTGGCCATCTTTATCCGCCACCATCTTGGACAAGTTTATGGAACCTAAATTACAGGATTCAAAGGGAAGTAAGGGTTGTTCCCCGCAGGGGTTAGTGCTTTCTATTTTGCCCAACTTAGGCGTGGGGTTATGCCTGTTTATCTCGTCAATAAATACAATGCCCGGGTCACCGGTGTGCCAAGCCATGTCAACTATTTTGTAAAATACCTCTTTAGCATTAAGCTTATCCGTCACCTCCCCAGTTCGAGGGTTCACCAAATTGTAATCGGTGCCTTTTCCCACCGCTTTCATAAACTTATCGGTCACAGCTACAGAAAGGTTAAAATTGGTTAGAGCCTCCGGGTCTTCCTTAGCCGCGATGAATTTCAAGATATCGGGATGCTCAACATTGAGTATTGCCATATTGGCTCCGCGTCGCATGCCACCTTGTTTTATGACATCGGTGGTGACATCAAAGGTCCGCATGAAAGAGACGGGGCCACTAGCAATGCCACCTGTAGAACCTACTCTATCACTTGTCGGTCTAAGTCGGGAAAAGGAAAAGCCGGTGCCTCCGCCACTTTTATGAATCAAAGCAGTATATTTAACCGCATCAAAAATAGACTCCATAGAATCTTCAATAGGTAAAACAAAGCAAGCTGATAATTGCCCTAGTTCGTGGCCGGCATTCATTAGAGTGGGGGAGTTGGGTAAGAAATCCAGGTTTGTCATTAATTGATGGAATGCCTCTTCCCAAAATGAGACATCTGCGTTGGCATCGTAATGTAGCTCGGCTGAGGCAATATGCTTGGCGACGCGGTGAAATAATTCATGCGGCGTCTCAATAACCTTCCCTTCTCCATCCTTTGTCAAATATCTCCTTTCCAGGACCCTTAAGGCATTATCGCTAAGTTTGATTCCAGAAATGACTTGACTTTTAGCCTGGGGAGAAAATTCATCTGCAGTCAGAATCTCTTTAACCATTGCCTGAATTTGGGAGGAGGACAAAGGCTGTTTGGTTTGTCGGGGAACAAATTCCTCCATGCCTGGGAAAGGCTGAGCTACCTCTAAGCGCTGGCTTACTTGCTCTGTAAACTTCTCCAGCAATTTCCTATCACTTATACCCATGGACTCGGCAGCAGCAAAAACAGCTCGAGCTACTCTATCTCGACCAACAACTTTTTGGTTCTCCTTCCGATGGGTTTTGGACATTTTATCCTCCCTTACGACCAACCACGGAATTCACCACCTCGGAAGAAGGTAGCGGTATCTGGTTTGCTGGCGTTAGCTCTCTTCGTACCGCCAAGTTATCCACTTCTTGTTTCAAATCGCCGATATCAGCAAATTCCCGATAAATACTGGCAAAGCGAATGTAGGCAATGTGGTCTAATTTTCTTAATCCTTCCATGACCAAATCACCAATATAGGAGCTGGAGACCTCGCTTTTACCCACCTTATAAAGCTCAGCCTCGAGGGTGTCCACAAACTTATCAATGGCGCCTGTAGGAAGGGGACGTTTCTCACAGGCTTTGCGAATACCCGAAAGGAGCTTATCCCTGCTGAATTCCTCGCGACGTCCATCCTTCTTAATAACAAAGATATCATGTGGCTGTATACGTTCATGAGTAGTGAAGCGAGCACTGCATGCCAGGCATTGCCTTCGGCGTCTCACCCCTTCGTCCAGACTCCGAGAGTCTATCACCTTTGATTCTTGCCCACCGCAGTAAGGACAGTCCAAAAATCCCCCTAGAAATTGTGCTAAACAAACATTTTACCACTAGATGTAGTAAAATGCAATAGCCTCTAGAGGCTGATATGGTTGTTTACTGTGGCTCCTCTGCCTCTGGAGAATATGTGAATACCGTAACCACCACTGATATCTCCTATGGTCGGTGGGAAGGTGAGGCGATAATGGGCAGGCCCCAGGAATACAGGTTTCGAGCTTTAAAGGAGACTAGAAAAAGGGCTCCGTTTGAGTGGAAGGGACTGGATTCGGATAACGATCAAGCATTCATCAATCAGATTCTGTATAAATATTGCCAGAGGGAGAAGTTAGAATTTACCAGGTCGCGACCAAATCGGAAAGATGACAATGCCTATATTGAGCAGAAGAACTGAACCCATGTCAGGAAACTGCTGGATATCTGAGATATGACACTCCCGGGGAGCTGATGATTATCAATGACCTTTGTCGTAACGAACTGAGACTATACAAGAACTTCTTTCAGCCAGTGATGAGGCTGGTCAGTAAGGAAAGGATTGGGGGCAGGTTAAACAGGAAGCATGATATCCCCCGGACGCCGTATCAGAGACTGATGGACTCGGGGCAGATGCCAAAGGAAACCAGAAGGCAACTTGAGGCGCTCTACCTGAGCTTAAACCCGGGTCAACTGAAGCGGAGCACCGATACCAAATTAGATAATCTCCACAAGACATATGAAGAGAAAAGGGAATCCCACCAGGTTGAGCTGTAGGGAAAGTAGTGCCTCATACGGTTACATCTTTTATGATACAACACACTAAAGTTGGGTTACCCGCTCAAATGATTTGACATGGCACTTGTGCTCGTCCGCTACCTGACGTTCAGACATACAAGGCGCCACTAATCCATCTGAACTAGGTCCGTTACGGGCAGCCATCCGCTCCAGTGAGTCGAGAGCCAGAGAATAGGGCATCCCCTAATCTGAAGGTTGGGGCTGGAAGGTTAGTCAACGCTTTCCTCCGGTATCATTTCAATAGCGTCCCTGGGGCATACCACAGTACAAATACCGCACCCTTTGCAATAGCTATAATCAATCTCAATCTGATTCTTATTACCATTCTTTGTTATGGCTAAGTCAGGGCAAAGCAGTCGACAGAGATCACAAATACGGCACCTCTGCTGGTCTATTATCGGTATATGTGTTCTTCCTTCCACCGGTGTTAATCTATCGCCTTTCCTTGTTTATCTCTGGTGTATGTGATTGGACTTCGTTCTGCCCAACCTGAATCCAATATTCATAGCTTTTAGATTCAGCTCTCTCAACCTTTCTGGAATAATCTCTTCTATTGCAGATTTTAGCTCCTTTTTACTAACTACGTCGGTCATTTCCACGGCTGCGCTCAAAATGATTACGTTGGCAGCCATTCCGTTATTGAGTTCCTCAAGTGCTGTCCTGCTAGCAGGAATCCCTACATATTTCAAGCCTTTCATCTCCTCAGGAACAAACCGCTCGTCATAAATGACGACTCCCTCGCCAGGTTTGACGCATCCAATATATTTGTCATAAGCGGTCTGGTACATAGCAATTAACGTATCGGCGGCAATAACATAGGGAAAAATTATTGGCCTCTCAGATATCACCACTTCGGCTCGACAAGCTCCCCCTCTGGCTGCTGCGCCATAGGAATCCGTGCTGCTAACCCATTTTCCATCATTGAAAGCTGCTTGACTTAGTATAGTGCCAGCCAGGACAATACCCTGTCCCCCAAAACCACACAGTATAACTTGCTTAATCGGCACCATTAGTGAACTCCCCAGTTATTATCTTACCCTTCAGTTCTTCTGGTGATAACTTCTTAGCCTTCTTCTTGGTGATGCACGTCTCCATCAGGTTCTTGATCATAGCTACAGGAGTATCAAGCTGGTTGTGTCTGCCAAATTGGGTCGGGCAAGGTGACAAAACTTCAATGAAGCAAAAACCATTAGTTTGTAATGCCTTCTTGATGCTGGCTATAAGGGCAAAGGGCTGAGTTACCGAATACCGGGCTGCATAGGTGGCACCAGCAGCGATAATAAGCTTGCACAGGTCAAATGGCTGATAAGGATTTCCTTGGGTTGTTGTTTGCGTAAAGGCACCTACAGATGTAGTAGAGGAGACTTGACCCCCGGTCATCCCATAAACCATGTTGCTGGCACAGATGACAGTCAAGTCAATATTTCTACGTGCGGCATGAATAAGGTGGTTTCCCCCAATATCCGCTAAATCGCCATCCCCACCGACAACCACCACCCTCAATTTTGGGTTAAACATCTTAGCTCCTGTGGCAGCAGGAATAGCCCTGCCATGCAGAATATGAAGAGTATCAGCATTGAAGTGGGGGCTTGGTATCCAGGCAGCACAACCTATACCGGAGACGAATAACATCTCATCCATGTCTAACTCAAGCTGATCGATTGCCCTTAAAATCAATCCCATCAAAATTCCGTGACCACAACCGGGGCAGAAGGGTGTTGAAGTCAATCCCGGTCGCAAATATTGTTGCATATCCCTGGACATTAGAGGTACCTCCTCAATTGCTCTATAATGGCATCAGGGTATATGACTTCCCCATTAGTTTGAGTAAACGTTACTACCTGGCAAGAGACATATTTCCTTACCTCTCCGGCAACCTGTCCTTTGTTCATCTCAGGAACAAACAACACATTAGCTCTTGCTCCGATATTCCTTTTCAAGCTATCGGGAAAGGGCCACAGAGTCTTGAGCCTGAGCATCCCGATTTTTCTCCCTTCCGCTCGCAGGGCTTCAACGGCAAATAGCGAACTCCTTGCCGTAAAGCCATAACTGATAACAACCACCGTGGCGTCCTCCAAATAATAATCCTCGTAGTCAATAATTTCTTCCCTATTGTTTATTATTTTCTCATTTAGCCTTGAAACCAATCTGTCTTGGACTAGTGGGTCGTCAGTTCTTCTGAAACCATAACTGTCATGCGTGGAGCCAGTCACCAGCGCCTTCTCTCCCTCACCAAAAGTGGGCATGGGTGGCACGCCATCCCTTTCCTCAGTACCAAACGGGGCTGCACCTGGTTTCTTCCTGCGGTTGAATATCTCAATATCTTTCACCACGTCTATTCTCTCCCGCAGATGACCGATTGCTTCCTCAGTAAGCAATAGAACAGGAACCCGATATTTCTCAGCAAGATTGAAGGCACTGATCGTTTGTTCATATGCTTCCTGTACCGACCAGGGAGACACGGCGATAACCTGATAATCTCCGGACGAACCCCACTTGGCCTGCATTATGTCTCCACTTGCCACCCGTGTAGCCTGTCCTGTACTGGGACCTGCCCGTTGAACATCCACGACCACGATTGGTGTTTCTGTCATAGCAGCATATCCAATTCCCTCCTGCATCAAGCTGAAGCCAGGCCCTGATGTAGCGGTCATGGCTTTAGCACCTGCCCATGATGCCCCAATAACTGAGCAGATAGCGGCAATCTCATCCTCCATCTGCATGAATACGCCCCCAATCTCATTAAACCTGATTGAAATCCTCTCCATGATTTCGGTTGAGGGGGTAATGGGATAGCCAGCGTAATAACGACATCCCGCTCTAATGGCACCCTCGACGATTGCCTCATTGCCAGAAAGATAATACCTTACCATGTCTCTGTATTGTATTCATATTCCCGATGCCGACAAAATCTCTTCTAGTTAGCATTGCCTCCGGCGCACAGCATCTTCAGCAAATGCCTATAGCATCCCGAATTAACTTGTTTCGGGAACCTCGAGTACGGTTATGTTCTTTTTCGTTAATTCCTCCATGAATTTTTGGTAAACTTTTCCTTTGATAGCATCCTCGGGAGCCACTATGCCTTTCTTTTCTATTTCTCCTCTCCCTATGAGTTTCGCACCTATCGCCGCAGGGAATCCGGTAACTCTTCCCATAGCGGAAATCCCATTCTTTGTATCCGCCTCCTCCCACATATAGTAATCAATTCTCATTTTGTGTCCGTCTTTTGTTCCAGTCACTGTGTTCCACATAACGCAGACGTCAGCATCACCGTCTGCTGCCTTGAGCTTAGGCCCGATAACAGATAATAAGAAATCACGAGGTGCTATCTTCATGCCCCTGAACTCAACAGGCGTAAGGTCAAGCATTCCACATTTCTTCAGCGTATCTATGCCCTCATAATGACCTGGCCATCTGATAGTCTTCTCGGCGAATTCATTAAGCTGTGGTCTCGTACTAATATAAGAAGGCATGCCAGAGGTCACGGCGCACTCCAATTCCTCATTCTTGCCAAATTTGGTAAATCTGAATTTTTCACGATCACTCAGTGCCGGTACTTCCACTACCTTACCATTCTTAATCACTTCCACTTGAATCATATATTGTCTTAAGACATGCTCGAATGTCCAAGTAATCATGTATTTTAGGGGGTATTTCACACTAGCTTCCTTGGCAGGGATGCCCCCGACTCTTGCTATCGCCGACTCGGCTGTGTCCATTTTCCTGATAGCTTCACCAATTGTGATGTTACTTAAACCGGGGGCAAAGCCTAATCCGTCAACGAATATCACGTCATTCTCCATGGCTCTCTTATGGAGCCATCCTCCGTACTCTTCCAGGGTCATTTGATTGGGAATATTTAAGCCTTCCGTCTCATAAGGGTCTGGTCGTCTGTGATAATCTTCGAGTATGTCAACGACATCTAATCCGACTTCAATCGCAGCCTCGACAGTCGTATAGCTTGTTTTTCTAACAGGTAGCGAAATGATGCCAACGTCATATTCTTTCATGAGTATTTTCATATCCGCGGTATTACTGACATCAAGAACATGCAGTTTGAGCTTGTTGCTATTTATCCATTTTTGTAGCCTCTCAAGGTTGCTTCTCCGTCTATCTACTATTCCTACTATTTCCACCCTATTATCCCTGACTAAATCCCAGGCACTTGCAGCACCCACTTTACCCGAACCAATAACCAAAACCCTCATATTCCTTCTCCTTTCTTTTGTCTACTTCTAATGTTTTGTGCCAGTTAATGTATTCCTTGCCTACGGCAAGGCAGCCTGCCCGTGCTGTGTTTTTTAGCGTCTTTGGTCGAAGAAGTGTTTTGATTCAGTCGTTTGCAGACAAATCAGTGCCGCCAAGATATTATCCTTCTTCTGAGTTCTTGTCAATGAAGTGTGCTGGCTGACCACATGAGTAACACTGGGCTGCGGATTTGGGCGAGTTCTCTTTCAATATACTGTATAGAAGTAAGATAGGCAAGAGACTGGTGGGGGCGGTTGAAGTTATATTCTATGAGCCATTCGGTCAGCCAGGGATTGAGTTCTTCAGGGTCTAGAGATAGATTAGAGTCATAAAGCCATTCATACTCTAAGGTTCCGTTGAATCTTTCTATCTCCGGGTTGTCCTTTGGGGTTTTGACTCTGGAGGAATACCTTTGAATACCTAACCTGGCTACAGCTCTTTCAAACTCCCAGGCAAACTCACTTCCATTGTCTGTCTGTAAGTTTTCAAT
>SOHS01000094.1 GCA_004377135.1 Dehalococcoidia bacterium
AGCACTGCCGCAATTGAGCAATAACGATAAACAAATTTGCCGATGCCGGGCTAATCGAGGAATATAACTCGGACTTTTTAAGCCCAAAGATGGGAAAAGAGTCTAAGCCGTGTAAAGGCACCAAAATATTTGTTGAAGCCCCGATTTAACTTAGGGATTTAATCTTAGCCCTTAGCGCTTAAAAGCGACTGGGAAACCGCACATTTCGTCATTTTGTTGCCTCTTGCTATTTGATGTACATACGGAGTAAAATTTCGTAAATACGTGGTTAATTGACTTGAGAAACGCCATAGACTCTATCTCTGGATGGGTTTGGCGTCAGTCGATAACCAAAGAGGTGCATATTGGACGAACAATTTGAACAACTGAGGTTTGCAGTACTGATTGATGGTGACAATGCTCAGGCGTCTCTTCTTCCTCAAATCCTAGCAGAGGTTAGTAAAGTCGGGCTGATAACAGTCAAGCGGATATACGGAGACTGGACCAGTATAAACATGAATAGCTGGAAGAATTCGCTTCATAAACATGCAATTCAGCCCATGCAGCAGTTCAGGTATACGGTTGGCAAGAATTCCACAGACAGTGCGATGATAATTGATGCGATGGATCTGCTCCACAGTCACAATATAGGCGGCTTCTGTATTGTCGCCAGCGACAGCGACTACACACGACTGGCAACAAGAATAAGAGAGGAAGGCCTTTTTGTTATTGGAGTGGGAGAGAAAAAGACTCCAGAAGCTTTCATCAACGCCTGCAACCAGTTCATCTACTGTGAAAATCTAATTGGACCCGAGGAAATAGGAAGGAAAGCAGCAAAGGGAAAGCAGTCTGATGTATCTGACCCTTTAAACCTTCTTCTCGAAGGGTTCAATCTAGCTGCGAAAGAAGAAGAGTGGCTTCATCTGGCAGCATTGGGCTCCGTTCTTCGCCAACTGGATCCAGCATTTGATCCCCGTACTTACGGTCATCAGCAATTACAGTCTCTCATCAAAAAATATCCAGAAACATTTACGCTCAAACGGGATAAATCAAGAAAACCACCGGTGGTGTATGTCGCACTGACGGCTCTTAAGTCGGATGCAGACTAATCATGAACTTGTGCTAAATCCTGCAAGTATTCTGGGGACATAATACATAATTTGTATTAGGTCTAATTGGTATAGTGTCCCTGGAATTCCGAAAGTCCACCATAAGGTAATTACTACGGCTGGCTATCGGTCTCTAACTTCCTTTCGTTCCCCACATCACAATGGCTGCACCTTTAAGCAGGGGTCCTGTTTCTACCAGCGGGATTCCATTGTCACGCCATATTGCGGCGATGCGCTCAACAGGATACCGCCCACAAAAGTCCGAGATACTCGGACCCAAGAAACAGCCCATACGATGCCAACCTCGTGAAACGGGGATGGTCATTACTGGCATGACGATTCTATTGTAGATTAGCCATAGAGCTCTTACCCAAAGGGTTTTTGGAATGCCGAACTCAAGCGAGAGCAATTTCCCGCCTGGTTTCAATACGCGAGACAGCTCCCGTATTGTTGCATCAGGGTCCTGGACATAACGCAACAGGTAGGTGAAGACAACCGTATCGAAGGTCTCATCAGGAAAGGGTAAATGCTCAGCGCGGCCCTGGGTAAGTTGGATTCTGCCGTCTAGGCTTCTCTTCTCGATGGCTCTAAGGCCAGCTTGCAGCATTGAGTGGCTAACATCGAGCCCCACGATTCGGCCATCATGGTGGTCGGCAATCTCCATGGCAACACCGGCTGTACCGGTACATACGTCAAGCACAAGGTTTCCCGGCCGAAGAGTCATTCGCGAGACCAGGAACCTGCGCCAACGAAAGTACTGAAAGAAAGTCAGCACTCGTGCCCAGGTGTCGTACGAGGGGGCAACCCCATCGAACAGGTCTTGGGCAAGGGTTCTCTTTACTGGGTCCGCAGGCTGGGATTCAACCAGCGAAGTTGATCGGTCCTTTCTTTTCTTTATCTTCATTCTTTATCCTCCAGCGAGCTTTCTTTTCTGCAGACTACCTCATGAAGTTAACAACGCCAGGGTGCTATGGGCTTGGGTCACTCTTGATTGTGGATAACCTATGTAATCCAGGTAAACAAATC
>SOHS01000033.1 GCA_004377135.1 Dehalococcoidia bacterium
GAAGCTCAGGTTATCATCCTTCAAGCTAACAGCTACGGTATCTCCTTCTTTGAACTCGCCCTGCAATATCTTTGTCGATATGGGATTTTCCATATACCTCTGAATAGCCCGGCGTAAGGGACGGGCTCCGTATACAGGATCATAACCCCTCTGAGCTAACCAGGCTTTGGCCTCTTCGTTGACTTCAATCTTAATACTCCGCTCAGCCAACCTCCGTTCTACCTCACGGATAAGCAGGTCAACGATGCTCTTCAAGTGCTCCTCAGTTAGAGGGTGAAATATAATGACATCATCTATCCTGTTGAGTAGCTCAGGACGGAAGGTTCGTTTTAAGGCGCTTTCTATAGCGGTCCTCATTCTTTGTTCGCCGCCTTCATCTTTTCTACTGGGAAAACCAATTCCCCCACGCTGGAATTCCTCGGTGCCTAAGTTACTGGTCATGATTACCACTGTGTTTTTGAAGTCCACAGTCCGACCATGCCCATCGGTAAGCCTGCCGTCTTCCAGCATCTGCAATAGTATGTTGAAGATGTCGGGATGAGCTTTTTCTACCTCGTCGAACAGGATGACTCGGTAGGGACGGCGGCGCACCGCCTCGGTCAATTGGCCTCCCTCTTCATAGCCCACATATCCCGGCGGCGACCCGATAAGACGGGATACGGTATGCTTTTCCATATATTCCGACATGTCCAGTCTTACCATGGTTTCTTCATCGTCGAAGAGGAACTCAGCTAAAGCGCGAGCCAGCTCGGTTTTCCCCACGCCGGTAGGGCCGAGGAAAATGAAGCTGCCAATAGGGCGTTTGGGGTCCTTGAGCCCGGCTCGGCCTCGCTTGATGGCCTCGGAGACAACAGCCACTGCCTCCTCCTGGTCCACTATTCTCTGGTGAATCCTTTCCTCCATGTGAACCAGTTTATCAGTTTCCGTTTCCATCATCCGCGAAACAGGTATGCCCGTCCACTGGGCAACCAGTCCAGCGATATCCTCCTCGTCTACCACACCGTCAATTTTCCTCTCCTTTTGCCATTGCAGTCTGGCTTTATCGTACTCTTGTTCCAAGCGCATCCTTTCCGCTTTCAATTCGGTAGCTTTTTGGTAGTCCCCTCGTTGCGAAGCAGCCTCCTCCTCATCAATCAGGTGCTTCATCTTCCGGTCCAAAGTTTTAACTTCCTTTGGAGCGCTTTCCATATCGATGCGTAGCTTGCTGGCTGCTTCGTCGATCAAGTCAATTGCCTTGTCAGGCAAGAATCTATCGGATACATATCTCTGGCTCAGCTTGGCAGCAGCTACCAGGGCGGAATCCTCGATTTTTATCTTGTGATGTGCTTCATACCTGGGACGAAGTCCCCGGAGCATCTCTATGGTGGCTTCCGCGCTGGGTTCATCGAGATAAACAGGGCTGAAACGTCTCTCCAGAGCTTTATCCTTTTCAATACGCTTTCTATACTCGTCGAGTGTAGTAGCCCCGATACATTGAATCTCACCACGAGCCAGTGCGGGCTTCAGCATATTACTGGCGTCGATTGCTCCTTCGGCAGCTCCGGCTCCTACCACGGTGTGAAGCTCGTCAATGAACATAATAACTTCGCCGGCCGCCTGCCGGACTTCATCCAGAACTGCCTTCAACCTTTCCTCAAACTCCCCGCGGAATTTGCTTCCAGCCACCAGTGCTCCCATGTCTAAAGCCACCACCTTTTTCCCTTTCAGGGAATCGGGAACATCTTCAGCGACAATCTTCTGAGCTAATCCCTCAGCAATGGCCGTCTTGCCCACGCCGGCGTCGCCAATAATCACAGGGTTGTTCTTGGTGCGCCGGGAGAGTATTTGCGTCACACGTTTGATTTCGTTTTCCCTCCCAATTACAGGGTCAAGTTTGCCCTCCCGGGCTAACTCTGTAAGGTCATGCCCATATTTTTCCAGGGAACGGTATTTGCTTTCCGCTTGACGATCGGTAACTCGATGTCCGCCACGAATTTTCTGCAAGGCTTGATAAATCTTTTCCTGGTTAATGCCAGATTCAGCTAGAATTGTTGCGGCTTCACCTTTGGTTTCCCCGGCAATAGCAATGAGCAAATGCTCAGTGCTGACAAACTCATCCTTGAGCCTGTCAGCCTCCCTGTTGGCATTTTCGAGAAGAGCGGAAATCCGCGGGGTAGCGTAAATTTGCGTTGCTTCGTAAGCTATTTTGGGGAAACTCTCAAGCGTTGCTTCTACCCGCTGTTTTACCGCTTCGATATCTACACCTAGCATCTGTAATATGTCCCCAGTTATTCCCTTTTCCTGCTCCAGTAAGGCTAATAGAATATGCTCCACATCCCACTGGTTATGGCGATAGCGACGAACTAGCTCCTGTGAAGCTGCTAAAACCTCTTGTGCCTGCTCGGTAAATCTCTCTGGTTTCAACTCTCTACACCTCCTTCCATTCTGCGTCTTCTATTATGTCCTCTATTATGTCCTCTATTTCAGCTTCGGCAACTTTCTTAATTTTTCTCTCCATTTCCTCAAGTTGCTGTTGCATCTCTTTCATCCTTTGCATCAACCTCAACGCCACCTCCACTCCGGCCAAATTAACGCCACAATCGCTCATCAGAGCCTTAATATAGCGCAATCGGTCAACGTCTTCCTCCGAATAGAGACGGATATTGCCACTTGAACGTTCTGGCTGTACCAGCCCCAGCCTTTCGTAATATCGCAATGTGTGAGCTTCTATGCCTATCATCCTGGCGGCTATGCTTATTACGTATCTTGATTTAGATTCCCAGTACATCATCGTGGCACCTCGCTTTAAGTGGGTCGCAGAGACCGCAATCTCTCAAATAGGTTCTTTTCCTCCTCGGTCAAATTGGAGGGCAGAACCACTTTTACCTTGGCGAACATATTGCCGTACTTGCTATTGCCTAGCTGGGGCATGCCCTTCCCTGCCATGCGGAAAACCTTGCCGTTCTGAGTCTCCGGTGGTATTTTAAGAG
Source organism: Dehalococcoidia bacterium (assembly GCA_004377135.1). Classification (GTDB taxonomy): domain Bacteria; phylum Chloroflexota; class Dehalococcoidia; order GIF9; family AB-539-J10; genus RBG-13-51-36. The sequence continues at coordinate 2,970 of SOHS01000033.1, forward strand.
ATAAATTGCCATTCAAAGTGGGCAATCTGACCTCACCACCCAATATAGCGATGGCTAAAGGCACTGAGACTTCAGTGTAGAGGTCGTCTCCTTTACGCTCAAAGAGCTTGTGGGGAAGAACTTTCACTATCAGATAGAGGTCACCCTTGCTGCCACCGGCAAGACCAAAGCCGCCTTCCCCGGCTATACGAATCCTCGAGCCATCTCTAACTCCTGCTGGAATCTTAACCTCCAGGCGCTTGGGATTGACTTTCCCACCGGCGCCGCCGCAAATAGTACAGACGCGATTGCCCACCCTGCCTGTGCCACCGCAAGCTGTACAGGGCTCCTCGGTCTGAAGTTGCATCATACGCGTAGAGCCATGGTAAGCCTCTTCAAGACTTACCTTAATGGGGGACTCTATATCTTGACCATGTCGTGGCCCACGCCTCATCCTGGAGCCTATACCAGAATCGTCGAACAAGCTTGAAAAAATGTCGCTAAAGCCGCCCAGGTCGTCATATTCGAAGGTTGTGCCACCTTTGCCGAAATCCCACCTGACTCTCTCTTGCCCCCCGGATTTAGCAAACTGGTCAGCATATTCCCATTGTTCACCAAATTGGTCATACTTCTTTCGCTTTTCAGGATTGGAGAGGACTTCATAAGCCGCATTTATTTCCTTAAATTTTACCTCAGCCAATTTGTCACCGGGGTTGAGGTCAGGATGGTGTTTTCGAGCCAAACGGCGGTAGGCCTGCTTGATTTCCTTTTCCGAAGCAGTCCTACTTACTCCTAGAATTTGATAATAGTCCTTGCCTGCCATCTCTCTTCCATAACGATTTTGCGCTAATTATAAAATTAATTAATCAATTTGTCAAATGTAATTAAATATATTTCTAAGAGACTTGGCTAATTAGTTTAACTATCTTATAATATTGCCTGAACTGAGAATGGGGCTCAGTAGAAAAAATAAAGAAAGGAGGTAATGCGAAAGGCTATAGAGAGATGGCATCCATTTACTGAACTTATGAGCCTGAGACAGGCAATGGACAGGTTGTTAGAGGCCAACTTTATTCGCCCCCTCTCGTGCTTTAGAGGCCCTTGGTGAAGTAGCTGCGCCGGCCCTGGATGTCTACCAGACACCCGGCGAAGTAGTGGTGGAGGCAGCTTTGCCGGGGTTAAAGCCGGAGGATATCAGCATTGATATCACTGGCGACACCTTGACCATCAAAGGGGAGAGCAAAGCGGAACAGGAGGTCAAGAGAGAAGAATACCTGTACCAGGAAAGACGCTATGGAGCTTTTTCCCGCAGCGTGGTCCTTCCCGGCGGAATGAAGTCAGACAAGGCTGATGCAACGATGGAGGATGGCGTTCTAACTCTGACTATACCCAAAGCTGAAGAGATAAAGCCCAAAGCAATTAAAGTCAAGGCTAAAGAGAAGAAATGACTATTGCAGGGTCCCGCTCTCAAATTTCAACAAATCGATGAACTGTCTTAAAATCCTGGCGGTAGCCCCCCAGATGATATGCCCCTCATATTCATAGGCATAAGAATCTTGCTTGAAATTGGCTTCATCCATCAAAAATGACAGGGGAACAGAAAAGGCTCCCTTGACTTCTCTGCCATTTGTCTTCAAAGAGTGAGGATGAGGTATGAAGGCAACAAAAGGCGAAATAACATAGTTAGTGACATAGGTCAGAATATCGTCAAGCTCCCCTAAAATTTCAATATCTTTAGCCTCTAAACCTATCTCTTCTTCACACTCTCTGAGGGCAGTTTGGAGCAAGCTGGAATCAGATGGCTCCTGGGTCCCGCCGGGAAAGCAGACCTGCCCTTTGTGAAAGACTACCGCATCGCTCCTTTCGGTAAACAGGATATGATATTGGCCCTGGTTATAAAAAATAGGTATAAGTACTGCTGAAGCTTTAAGGTTTTCGCCGGTGATTTTTTCTTTCTTACGATGACGGAGGATTTTTTCAATCTGCTGTTTCACGGCCCCATGATTATAGCACTTCTCAATATGTCGAATATTTTAGTTTAGTAGTTAAAAGTTGTCAGCATAGTCATTTAAGGGTTATACTTAAAGGTTATGGCGATAAAACAAGATTATTATGAAGTGATGGGAGTGCCTCGAAACGCCAGTGATGAGGAAATTAAGAGGGAGTTTCGCAAGTTAGCAAAACTGTATCATCCTGACCGCAATAGAGAGCCAGGAGCAGAAGACAAATTTAAGGAAATAAACGAGGCCTACCAGGTTCTCTCAGACCATGAGAAAAGGAGTAGGTATGATCGCTATGGCCGAGTAGATGTTGCGGAAGGGTTTCCCGATTTTGGCTTTGGTGGGTTGGGAGATATTTTTGAATCCTTCTTCGGTGGTTTTGGCACCCCATTTGGACGGACCGCTCAGCGTGTTCCACAGAGGGGGGATAGCCTACAAAGTCACCTCACTCTTTCCTTTAATGAGGCAGTGTTCGGCTGTAGTAAAGAAGTTGAAATACAACGCATCGAGTTCTGCCCTTCGTGCCATGGCATTGGCAGCGAACCAGGGACAAATCCCGAGACCTGCCCTGATTGTCACGGCGCAGGGCAGGTGAAGAGAGTTCAGCAAAGCATTTTTGGGCGCTTCACTCATATCACCACTTGCTCTCGCTGTGGAGGTAGTGGCACTGTAACAAGCAATCCTTGTTCTCAATGCAAGGGGAAGGGAAGAATAAAGGTTAAGCGCAAGGTAATGGTTAAGATTCCTGCTGGTGTGGATGATGGTCAACGATTACGATTGGATGGAGAGGGAAGTGCTGGCTTACATGGAGGCCCCCCGGGCGACCTCTATGTCACTTTTTCAGTAAAGACACACAATTTATTCCACAGAGATGGCAGTGACGTTCTTCACGAGTTACCCATAAATTTTGCTCAAGCTGCTTTGGGAGATGAGATAAGAGTGCCCTCTTTAGATGGGAGGGTAGATTTAAAAATACCGCCAGGAACTCAAAATGGGAAAACCTTTCGCTTTAAAGGCAAGGGAATCCCTTATATTGATGGCAAGGGAAGAGGAGACTTACTCGTCAAAGTAGCTATAACAACTCCACAACATCTGGATAAAAACCAGCGTCACCTTTTTGAAGAATTGGCTAAGATACTACCTCGAACTGAACCGCCTCCAGACATCTAGTCCAGAGACCAGTGATGGCTTGCTGCTAGTTCTTTGAAGTCAATCGATGCTTGACTTGGGGGCAAGCCTTCAAAAAGAATTACATACATAAGGTTGATAATTGGTAATTTAAGCCCCTGGTTTTTTGCCAACTGGTGAGCCGCAGCAGTGGTAGCAACTCCCTCGGCGACGTTTGGCATAGAGGCAGATATTTCAGATAAGGAACGGCCCTTGGCTAGTTCGTAGCCAACATAATGATTGCGGCTTAGAGTGCTGGAGCAAGTAGCTATCAGGTCGCCTAAACCGGCTAGACCATAAAAAGTGCCAGCCCTGGCCCCCAAAGTTACCCCCAAGGAAACAATCTCAGTCCATCCCCAGGCAATAAATGCTCCCTTAGCGTTGTCACCTAAGCCTAGCCCGTCTATCATGCCTGCACCCAAAGCTATAATGTTTTTCAGGGCTCCGCCTAATTCAACTCCGATAACATCATCGCTAGTAGATAGAAAGAATTTGGGCGATTCCATCAATTTCCGCGCTCTTTCCGCTAAAGATATATCCTGAGCAGCAATGACCGAAGCAGCGGGGAGGGCTTGAGCAATTTCCTTGGCTAAATTGGGACCAGAGAGAACGCAAATTTGCTCTCTTAAGGAAGGAGCAATCTCCTCTGCCAGCACTTGTGACATCCTCTTACCACTATTTACTTCCAATCCTTTGGCAGCACTCATCAATAGCATCGAATTGGTGAGATAATCCTTGGCTTGGCTGACATTTTGTCTCAACTTTTGAGAGGGAACTGCCCAGATTGTCAGGTCAGCCTCGTTTAAGGCTTCCCCAATGTGGCTGGTAGAGGAATAACTACGCCGTCCTTGATTTAATTCTTTGGCCTCAGCCTCGCTTCGCGCCCACAGTTTTACTGTTATTCCTTTGTCACTCAGCAAAACGCCTAAGGTATTACCCCAAGAGGTATTGCCTATGATAGTAACTTTTAGGCATGCCCTCCCGTGCTTTTTCACCATAATCGGCGTTCTGTGCCTTGTCTTAAGCGTTTTATATTGTCCTGGTGTTGGTAGACTAGCAGTGCGACAACTACTGAACCATAAGCCAAGTAGATGAGGGGGAAACCGTACAAGATGGTTAAGGGTATCATTAAGCACAAAGCAGCCGAGGCTCCAAGAATAGAACCCATGGACATGTGCCGGCTGCGTAAGGCTGCTATAGCTACAACTTCGGCACCAAATATGCCAGCGGGAGGGAAAATAGCGAACAGTGTGCCAAAATAGGCAGTTACTCCCCTACCCCCTTTAAACTTAGCAAATACGGGCCAGTTATGTCCTGCTATTGCAGCCAGGCCAGCTACAACTTGAGCTACATGGTGCCAATGAACAGACACGCCAACAATGGTGAAGCTACCGCTGCCACCATCTATAATTACTGTGGCCAGCATGACTGCCCCAGCAGCTTTAACCACATCAAGAACCATGGTTAAAATGCCGAGCTTGGTCCCTACGGTTCTCATAACATTAGTGGCGCCAGTCTTGCCGCTTCCGTATTCCCTGATATCAACGCCACTTTTCAGTTTGCCTATTATCAAGCCGAAGGGGATGGAACCAAGGAGATAAGCAACGACTACTACAGCAATAAACTCAGCTATCATCATGCTCTCGTCTCTATCTTGCTATTGATTTTACGGGCGGCCTTGGTGAAAATCAACTTCAAAGGAACGCCGCGAAAACCAAATTCCTGGCGAAACTTATTTTCCAGGTAGCGTTGATAGGAAAAATGAACCAGTTTAGGATTGTTAACCTTGAGAACAAAAGTTGCTGGTTTAGATTCATCTTGATAGGCTCGGGCAATGTGCAACCGTCTAGAACCTGTGCGGGGTGGGGGATGGCTACCCACCGCCTGTTTGACTAACTCGTCAACTTCTGATTGCGGTATTCGCCTTTGTCTTTCCTGCCAGATTTCCCAGGCTTGGGGTAGAATCCTGTTTATCCCCTTCCCTAGTTTGGCAGAGATGTAAATGATAGGTGTATAGGAGGCAAATCTAAGTCTTTGCTCCACCCTACGTTTGAATTCCTGTTTTTGTTCCTGGGGAATAAGGTCCCACTTGTTGACCAACAGTATTATACCCTTTCCAACCTCAATAATATAGCCAACTATATGCATATCCTGGGCAGTAATGAATTCACTGGCATCTATCAGCAACAAGGCAACATCGCAGCGGTTGATAGCTTGGAGGGCGCGGAGCAAACTATAATAGTCTACTCCAGTACCGACCCTTCCGCGCCGTTTAATCCCAGCGGTGTCGACGAGTAAGATTTCCTTATCATCCCACCGAATTACAGCATCAAGCGAGTCGCGAGTTGTCCCCGGAGACTCATGGACAATGGCCCTTTCATCTCTTAGCAATGTATTCAACAAGGTTGACTTGCCTACATTGGGTCGCCCAACGATGGCTAATTTAGCTTCTCCTGGCTCTGTAATACTGATAGGTTGCGGGGGCAAGGAAGCTAACACAGCATCCATCAAATCGTCTATCCCCAGATTATGATGGGCACTGATGGCTATAGGCTCACCCATGCCCAGATGATAGAATTCAGGCACCTGATTGGCTTGTTTGGCAGAATCCACCTTGTTTACTGCCAGTATTATAGGCCTATTGGCAGCGCGCAGCACATCGGCAACTTCCTCATCGGCAGCAATAGCTCCGTCTTTGGCATCTACCAGGAAGATGACGGCATCTGCCTGAGCAATGGCTGCTTCGACCTGCTGCTTGACCTTTTGCTCCAAAGACGTAGTTGGCTTTGTTTGCCAGCCACCTGTGTCAACCACAGTCAACTCTCGCTCCTGCCAGGAGACAAAAGCAAAAACGCGGTCCCTGGTAGTCCCTGGCAAATCAGCAACTACAGCTATCCGTCTGCTCGCTAAGCGGTTAAGCAAGGTTGACTTGCCCACGTTGGTCCTACCCACAATGGCTACAATAGGCCTGGTCATTTGACTGATACCTTGGGATTTGATAGCAGCGTTACCAGTAATGCCTTTTGCAGATGAAGCCTGTTTTCTGCCTGATCAAATACCACTGACAGGGGATCGTCTAGCAGCCCGGCAGAAATTTCTTCGCCGTGATGGGCCGGCAAGGGATGCATAAACAAAACATCTCTTTTAGCCAGGCCTAATAATTTATTATTCACTTGATAGCCTGAAAAGGCGAGACGACGTTTCTCCGCTTCAGCCTCCTGCCCCATGCTAGCCCACACATCAGTATATATTATATCAGCATCTTTGGCTGCCTCATAAGGGTCGCTGGTTAGCCGGATCTGGCTGCCACTAAGAGCAGCGAATTCCTTTCCTTGATTCAATACCTCCCCCTTAACCTCATAGCCTGGTGGAGAGGCGAGGTGAAAATTCATACCCACTAGGCAGGCAGAGAGAAGCAAGCTATTGGCCACATTATTGCCATCGCCAATGAATGCTAAAGTCAAGCCAGGAAGCCCACCTTTCTTTTCATAGATGGTGAAAAGGTCGGAAAGAGCCTGGCAGGGGTGTTCCAGGTTGGAAAGGGCATTAATTACAGGCACAGAAGAATGGCCAGCAAGAATGTCCAAAGTCTCCTGGGAAAATGTACGAGCGACAATACCATCGACATAGCGGCTGAGCACTCGGGCTGCGTCAGCCACTGGCTCTCGTTTGCCCAAGCCTACCTCTTCCGGAGATAGGTAGATGCCGTATCCGCCCAGCTGATACATAGCTATCTCGAAACTGACCTTGGTTCGCAAGGAAGGCTTTTCAAAGAGGATAGCTAAGGTTCTTCCTGAAAGGAGAGGCGGCGCCCCCTCTTTTTTCATATGTAAGGCTTGCTCTATGAGGTGTTCAATTTCCTTACGGTTAAGGTCAGCTATTGAGAGCAGATCTTTTTTCATCTTTCGTCTCTCTTGATACTACTTCAGCCTATCACGTTTGTCAATTTTACAACAAGCTCAAAAGTTGTTACTGATGATGGTAAACTATTTGAACCGTATTATAATGAGCCAGATGATCAACAATCTATCGTTGAGTTGAATCTCATAGTATGGCAGGGCAAAATATGGAAATAAAAGTGAAATGCCATTCAGGCTATATCTATGCCGAGGAACCACGGTCTTTTATCTGGCAAAAAAAGGAACTTAGAATAAAGTCAGTAGAAAAAGCCTGGCAGGAACCAGCCAAAAGGCTATTCAGAGTTGTTACTGAGGATGGCAAACTATTTGAACTGTGTTACAATTCAAAAGCAGACCAATGGTCTGCTTTTGAATTGACACCTTAAGGAGAACTCATGAAAGAGATTTTCGAAATTCTGGAACAGAATGCCCGGGCGACTCCGGCACAGATTGCCACTATGGTAGATAAACCTGTCAGGGAGGTAGAGAAGATAATTAGGCAGGCTGAGAAAGACGGGATCATTCTGAAATATAAGGCTATAATAAACTGGCCTAAGCTGCGCAAGGAAGATATATGGGCTTTAATAGAAGTCAGAATAACACCACAGCGCGGTGTTGGATTCGACGCCATTTCTGAGCGCATTTATCAATTTCCGGAAGTGTATTCTGCGTATCTAGTCTCAGGCACTTATGACCTGTCTATACTGGTCAGAGGCAAGAATATGCAGGAAATTTCCAGCTTTGTCGCGGAGAAATTGGCTCCTCTAGAACAGGTGCAAAGTGTCATCACTCATTTTCTTCTCAAACGGTATAAGGAGTACGGGGAAACTTTCCACATTCCCAAGGAAACAAATAGACGTCTACCAATAACACCGTAACATGCCAAACACAAAGTCCGCTGCAACGGGAGCCCGGCATAACCTGATTTCACAAAAGGTGGCTACGCTTCCGCCATCAGGTATCAGAAAATTCTTCGACCTGCTTGCCTCCATGGAAGATATCATCTCGCTTGGTATAGGTGAGCCTGATTTTGTTACCCCCTGGCATATCAGAGAGGCAGGCATATATTCTCTGGAAAAGGGCTATACCATGTACACCTCGAACTCTGGCATGCCGGAACTACGCCAGGAATTAGCCAGCTATTTGGAACGTCATTACGGAGTGAACTATCATCCTGAGCAGGAAATTCTTATTACTACGGGAAGTAGCGAAGGACTAGACCTTGTTATGAGAGCAATTATCAATCCCGGCGATGAAGTCATAATTCCCAATCCCTGCTATGTGGCTTATCCTGCTGACATCATTCTGGCTGGCGGAGTGCCCATTCTTGTTCCCACAGATGAAGAAAACAACTTTGTCATCAGGGCCACCGATATTGAAGCTAGAATCACGAAGCAGACCAAGGCTATTTTGATAGGTTACCCGGCGAATCCTACTGGCGCAGTCATGTCCAAAAGAGAGGCTGATGCTATCGCCCAGCTGGTTAAAAAGCACGACTTACTTGTAATATCTGACGAGATATATGCTCGTCTAGTCTATGGAGCGCAACATATCTGCTTCCCCAGCCTTCCCGGGATGAAAAAACGTACTATCCTGATTAGCGGTTTTTCCAAATCTCATGCTATGACTGGTTGGCGTATTGGCTATGTTGCGGCCGACCGTCATTTCATCCAGGCCCTGACAAAAATCCATCAATACACCATGCTCTCTGCCCCAACGATGGCTCAGATGGCAGCCATCGAGGCGCTGAGAAACGGTGAGAGCGATGTTGAAAAGATGGTTCAAGAATACAACAGACGCCGTCGCTTCATGGTCAAGAGATTGAATGAGATTGGTTTGCCCTGTTTTGAGCCCAAGGGCGCTTTCTTTGCCTTTCCCTCTATAAAAGGCACCGGGATGAATTCAGAAGAGTTTGCTGAAAAGCTGCTGTTAGAGGAAAAAGTTGCTGTTGTCCCGGGCACTGCCTTCGGACCATGCGGTGAAGGTTTTGTCCGTTGCTGCTATGCTACTTCGTTACCTAATATTGAGGAAGCGCTGAGAAGGATGGACAGGTTTGTCAGAAAGAAATAAGCTAGTCAAAACACAAGAGGCAAATTAGAAACAAGTTTGAGTTCTGTCTATTTCTCTCGGCTGGCACAGCAGTTTGTCCCTGGTCATAACAGGAGTCCTCGGCGGTGACCTCATTAGCATCGCGAACAGGACTCTATATGAACTTTTTCAGGAGGTGAATTAGCCATGGTTGTAGAAAAGAAGAAAAAGACGATAAATCGTCTGAAATCAATGTACCCGCTCAGGGCCAAGGTAAATGAGACATATCTGAAGAGTATTGAAGCTATACAAGCAGGAAAGCCTGCTGTCTGGGGTATGCTCAACTTCTACTATGGCGACCCCATCCTGAAAGCCATGGATATAGAGGTGGTCTATCCCGAGAACTATGGCGCCATTGCCGCCGCTACAGGAGTTGCCCAACAATACCTGGACCGCGCTGATGCCGAGGGTTTTCCCACCCACCTTTGCGGTTACAGCTTAACTACCCTTGGCTATGCATCCAGGATGATGAAAGAGTTGAACGGACAGATACCCCCGGAAGCGCCCTTCGGAGGAATGCCCAAGCCCCTATTTCTAATGGCCTCGGCTGCTATCTGCGATGCAAGGTACAAGTGGTTCCAGGCGCTGGGACGTTACATGGATGTGCCGGTATGGCCACTGGAAGCCCCCATCCCCGGCATCAAGGAATTTTCCATCGAAGGCTATTACGACAAAATGGTGAAACTGGGAATCAAGCATCTGAGGGACTTTGTTACTTTCGTAGAAGGCATGGTAGGCAAGAAAATGGACTGGGACAGGCTGGATAAAACAGCGAACCTCATGATAGAGGTCAACCGTGTTTGGCACGAAGTCAACGAACTGCGCAAGGCAAGACCCTGCCCAATGCACAGCCGCGACTTTTGGAGCGCCATGCCCGCTGCCCTGTTCCTGGCTGGCGACCTCGAGGACTCACTGAGACTCTACCAGGATATGTACAAGGAGGTCAAAGATAGAATCAATAGCCATGTGGGCACCATCCCTGAAGAGAAATACCGGCTGGTATTCGCCGAACTCCCCCCCTGGCATAGCCTGGCCTTCTTCGACAAGCTGGCTGAGAGGGGATGGAACTTCGTCATCGAGAGCGTTGGCTACCATCCACCTATACCCATTGACCTCAGCGAGGTCAGTGACCCACTGGAGCGCATTACCAAATTCAGCCTCCAGTTCCTTGTCGGTTACTACGAAGATGCCCGGAAACAGAACGTGCTCGGCGGCACCACCGCCTATCCCTACCTGAAGTATGCTAAGGAATGGAAGTGCGACGGGGCGCTTCTTCACCCCCTTATCAGCTGTCGCAGCGCCTCTACCCACCTTCCATACGTCTCAGACATGCTCATGGAAAAACTGAAGGTGCCCTCACTGAGCATCGAAGGCGATATCGTAGACCTCCGCTTGTTTAACCCAGAAGATGCTTTAGCCAAGGCAGAGCCATTCGAGGAAACCATGGAGTATTATAGAAAAATGCGGAAACAAGAAGGGTTCGACTGGTGAAATAAGCCAGGATTTCAATCTAACGAGGAGGCAGCGATGTCGAGTAAAAATAAAGGTCTCAGCAAAGCCCAGGAAATCTATTTAAATCGTTCACAGAGAGCCAGGGAACTCAAGGCAGCGGGTAAAAAGATAATAGGTTATCCCTGTGTCTACGTCCCCCTGGAAATGCTTACTGCCCTTGACCTTGTCCCATACCAGACATGCGGCGATATAAAGGAACCAGTCACTGAAGCAGACAGGGCTTTGCCTCATTCATTCTGCCCTATCATGCGCAACTGCCTCGATTGCGCCCTGAAGGGCAAAAATGATTTTCTTGATGGCATGATTACCATTCACTCCTGTGACCCTCAAGAAAAAACAGCTCGCGTCTGGGAATCTTATACAAACTATCCTTACTTTCACTTCATAGACATGCCCATAACAGTTCGTCCCGAGGCCCTGGAATACTTCAAAAGCCAGCTAAACGATTTCAGGAAGACTCTGGAGGCTTTCACCGGGAAGAAATTGTCCGCAGATAAGCTTGAGGCAGCTATTAAATCCCATAACCAGCAGCGGGCTCTGGTGAGAGAACTATACGAGCTGACAAAACCATCTCCACCCCTTATCTCGGGAACGGAAATGGTTCAGGTATTAAAAGCCCTGACGAGCCTGCCTGTAGTCGGAGGAAATGACCTGCTAACTGAGACTATGAGCGAAGTTAAAAATCGTACCGCTGGACCGGAAAAGAAATCAGCGCGTCTCCTCATATGGAGCAGCACTCTTGACGATACCGACATCATGCAAGTATTCGAAGCTAAGGCAAATGTGGTGATGAACGAAAGCTGCGGCGGCATCAGGGCTTACAGAAGTGGGGTGAAATTCACTGCTGACCTGCTGGAAGGGCTGGCCGACTACTATCTCAACGAAATCACATGCGCCCGCACCTTCAGGCAGGCTACCCTCGGCGAGACCAGAAAGGACTATGCCAGAGACCTGCAAAGCCGCTTCGGTTATCTTAAAGGCATCATCAAAGAATGGAAAATCAACGGCGCCATAATGCTGCTCGTCAGGTATTGTGACCCCTTTGCCTTTGAAATGCCATCGCTCAAAGACTATTTCGACAGTCTCGGCGTTCCCAGCACCTACATAGAATACGACTACACTATAGGAGCCCTGGCCCCATTGAGAACCAGGGTCGAAGCCTTCCTTGAGACAATCAGCTAATAGCAAACCACCAGGAGGTCTACTTGTACTTCGCCGGTGTTGACATAGGTTCCACCATGACCAAGGTCGTGCTCATGGACAAGAGCGACAATTTACTTTCGGCCATCAAGGGCCCAACCGGTCCGGAGCATCGCCAGCTTGCCAACGAAGTTATGCGACAGGCACTGGAACAAGCCAACCTGCAGATTGATGTCATTTCTTATATCGTGGCTACAGGCTATGGACGGCTTAATGTCCCTTTCGCAGACCGCCAGATAACAGAGCTTTCCTGCCATGCCAGAGGCGTCTCCAGCCTTTTTCCCAATGTCAGGACTGCTATTGATATAGGCGGCCAGGATGCCAAGTGTATGAAAATTGATAACGGCAGGCTAACTAGCTTCGTTATGAACGACAAGTGCGCCGCGGGGACCGGTAGGTTCCTTGAAGTAACTGCGGCTACTCTTGGTATCGGGCTGGAAGATATGGGAGACATTTCCTTGAAAGCCACCAAAAGAATCCAGATAAGCAATCTGTGCACTATCTTCGCACAACAAGAGGTAGTAGCGCTCCTCTCCCGTGGGGAAAAGCTGGAGAACATCCTGGCCGGACTTCACGATGCACTGGCCAACCGCATAGCGGCACTGGCACGGCGGCTCGGGATAGAGCCTGATTTAGTGCTCACCGGCGGTGTGGCCAAGAACACCGGCATGGTTAAGGCGATGAAAGAAAGCCTGGGCTGCGAACTCTTCGTTCCTGAAGAGCCACTTCTCACCGGGGCACTTGGCGCTGGTATCCTGGCAAAGGAAACCTACCTGAAAGCAGTGGCAGAGGGCGAGGCCTTGCCCACAAAGTCACGGCGGTTAGAAAAAGCCACCTTTTTTAGTGAAGGGCAGCGATGAGTTGGTTTATTGGCATCGACATTGGCTCGGCATACAGCAAAGGAGTCATAATTAAGGACTTCGAGCTTGTTGCCTCACATATCATCATATCGGGAGCTAATTACCGAACATCTGCTGAGGCCATAAGGACGGAGCTAATAAGGCAGGTCAATCTGAGTCAGGATGATATAGCCAATACTGTTGCCACCGGTTCCGGTGCCGACAATGTCTATTTTGCCAGCCAGAAGGTAAGCGATATAGTATGCACTGCCCGGGGCATAAACAATGCCTTCCCGCAAGCCAGGACTGTAATCGATGTAGCCAGTCAATCCACCAGGGTAATACGGATAAGTGAAGAAGGGAAGGTGGCCAACTTTACTGTCAGCGAGAAATGTGCCGGCGGCAGTGGCCGCTTTATTGAGGTCATTGCCAACGTGCTGCGAATAAATTTGAGCGATTTCGGCCCGCTTTCCGCCAGATCAATGACCCCCATTACATTTGGTACGGGCTGCGCTGTTTTCGGCGAATCTGAAGCCATCACCAGAATAAGCGAAGGCATTCCAAAAGAAGACATCGCTGCTGGTGTTAACAAAGCCCTGGCAAGCAAGATTTCCTCACTGGTTAAGAAGCTTAAGCTGGAGGAGCCTTGCGCCATCTGTGGCGGCGGTGCCCTCAACATCGCCCTCGTCAAGACCATAGAAGGCGAATTGAACACCACCCTCCTGGTACCACAAAACCCCCAGCTTGTAACCGCTCTTGGCGCCGCCATAATCGCTGCAACATCAGCGACTTTGGAGGTGGAACATAGGTCTTGACAAGAACTGAGGAAGATTGGTAGCATTTTATCATAGTCGATTTATTCGAAAACGACTGACCCAATACAGTAAGCAAAGTTTCATCAGATTCGGAGGGGTAAATGAAAGCAGTAATCACGAGTATTGTGGTAGCCATTATCCTGGCCTTAGTCTTTTCCTTGCCGGCTCTGGCCCAGGAGAGTGGCACCATCACCATCACTATGACAGGAGTCAATGACATTTCCATAAGCCTGGATAAAACACAATGGCCGCTAGGAGAAGTGGCTACAGATACAGAGTACATGACAAGCCCGCCGATAGAATGGTGCACTTTGACTGTAGAGGGCAATTGTAATGTGAATACCTTTATCCTGGGTGAGGATACTGAATGGATTGATAATCCCAGCGCCTATAAATGGACGCTGAGCGCCGATGGCACTAATGGAGACAATGTGTATGGGTTACAATTCCGCATATCTGGCGATACCACACGAGGACCTTTGGGCGACGGTTATGTCCCTATCACCAAGACGCAAAGCGAATTCTGGCCTTATTCTGGTGGTTCAGGCTCGAGCTTGGCCCCCGGCGACACCAAGCAATTTGGCCTGAAATTGTTAACGCCTACCTACTTCGTTGGTAGCAGGCAGATGCAAACTCAAATCACCATAAGCGCAGTAGCTGCCTGATGATAAGGCATATCAAATTAGCCGGGCTCATTATCGCTTTGCTGGCTATCTTTCTGCCCTCTTTTACTCTGGCGCAGGACGTTAACTTCAGCGTCTCCCCTGCCGAGGTACACATAGATGACTTACCCCCGGGAGAGACAGCAGAATTCGAACTGACCATTCACAATAAGGAAGAGCTAGCTCATAATTTTACCTTCACTACCTTTCAGCCTCCAGAAGAGGAAAGAAGGGAAGGGAGAGCTGAATTCCCCGATGATAGCTGGATAAGCTTTTCCTCTCCAAAAATCGAAGTGGCCGCTAAGTCTGAGGCCAATGTAACAGTGACGGTAGCTATACCGCGAGAGCAAAAATTGTCAGGCGAGGAATGGGAGATATGGCTGGGAGTCACTGCTGAATCCCGTGACCTGTTGGCAGTAAGGTTATATGCTCGCCTGCTGGTGTCCACAACCCCCGCGGTGGGAGTCAGGCCCAATGCCGGATTGGTCGCTGGAATCGTCGTGGGCATAGTACTTTTTGGCTGTGGTAGCTATTATTACTTCAGACGCAGAACCAGGCCCGGATGACCGTTGCACTTCAGCGCACGAGGCCCTAGCACCATCCTGAACAAACCCAAATGTCAAAATCCAAATGACAACTGAAATCCTAATGCTTGAATGTCAAACCTACTCAGTTTTGTGATTTGGACTTTGAGCTTCGTTTGGCATTTGAGCTTTGTCATTCATCATTACCGGCGCAAAGAGACTGTCACTTCCCGCCGAATTGGGTTCGCTATGACCAAGAGGTAATGCTAGGTATCCGGGTTCATCTCTTGAGGGTCGTAGTACTATTTTCTACTATAAAAAGTACAAATGGGTGATTCCCATAGACCGTGCTGGCTGATATTCTAAAAATACTGCGGGAGCAGAATGTAATAGCTAGAGGCGACATGAAAGTAGCTGATTCTACCTCTCAAAGTTACGAAGCTAAGCTGGTCCAGAAGCTGCGCTCGGGCGACAGCGCAGCCATGGAGGAGTTCTATAATATTTACAGGAGCAGACTCTACACTGTGGTGTTGGACCAAGTAGACCGAAACCAGGCCGTAGCTGAGGATTTGGTTCAGGAAACATTCCTTGCTGCCCTGGGCTCACTGGATAAATTCCGTGGTGACAGCCAGCTTTATACCTGGCTGCGCAGCATCGCCTTTCACAAGATAAATGACTTCTATCGTCGACAGGTGAGGGAGCCAAAATCCGAGGAACCGTCCCCCGATTTTGATGTCATGAAGCAGCTGGAGCAAACCGGGGATGATAAACCAGCGGTCCTCACTGTGCTGGAGTCCGAAGAGGTTCGCCAGTCAGTTCACCAGGCTTTGGAGGACTTGCCGCAGGATTATCAAGAGGTGCTGGTATTGAAATACCTCGAAGAGATGCCCGTGCTAGAGATAAGTCAGGTTATGGGTCGTTCACCAAAGTCGGTTGAGGGGTTGCTGTCACGGGCTCGGAAGGCTATGCGGGCTAACCTGGAGGAAAACGGAAACAACCACGAAGCCTGATTATAGCCTCCTGCATAATTTCGGTACAGAATCCTCTCCAGCTTATATAGCTGTTTAATTTTGTTCCAGCTTCGGATTCAATGTGCGGGAGCCCTTTGTGGGCTCCCGCTTTTATAGGAGGAGGTTTAGAGTGAAGGTGAAGATACTGTCTCTGTTAACGCCTGGAAGGCGTTGACCAGCCCCTGCCCAACACCATCCACAGCGATGGGGGTACAACTATTTTCAATAGCCCACCGCACTTCATCATTGACAGCGCCGTTGCCGTTGCCGTCCTCAGCGACACTGAAAACCAGTGCAGCTACGCCTGAGACATGAGCCCCGGCTGCCGAAGTGCCAGTCTTATAGCCATATTGATTCTGGGGCAATTCAGAGTAAATGTTAAAGCCTGGAGCAGCTACATCTACCCAGTCGCCATAGCTGGATAACAAAGCCAAGGAATTGTTTTCATTGGTGCCGGCCACCGCAAAGCAATTGACATAATAAGCCGGGTAAGAAGGCTCCGACCCGCCTTTATTTCCCGCCGCTGCTATAAGTATCGCTCCCTGGCTCCAGGCATAGTTTACCGCTTCTTCTAAATCCGTCGATGCTTTCATTGACAGGCTTATGTTGATAACTTTGGCTCCGTGGTCCACCGCCCAGATGATGCCTCGGGCTACCACCGATGCTTCGCACCTTCCCGCATCATCAGCCACCTTAACATTCATTAGCCGACATTCCGGGGCGATGGCGGCAATAGTGCCTGCCATGTGGGTCCCGTGCCCATAAAGGTCATCGCTTGTCGGGCTATCGGTCAAATTGACCTCAGCCACCACCCTATCAGCCAGATCCGGGTTATCCTTGTTAATACCCGTATCCAGCACAGCCACTATACATGACTGGTCCCCTCGGGTTATTTGCCAGGCTTGAGGTGCCTCAATCTTGGTTACCCCCCACCTGTCAGCCGGATAGCTATCATCGAGAGAATACGTCGCCTGTGGGGAAGGAGCATAGCTTGAAGAATCGCTATTATCGGCAGGTGCCGCATAATAAGCGGGCGAATAACTGTAGGCTGAGGCGCTTTCTCTGGCAAATAGCACATCAAGTGCCAACGCAGCAACGAGTATTACTTCAACCAGCGTCAGGGCTATGGCTAAATATTTAAGCTTCTTCAATATACATTATATATAACAGCCATCCTATCCGCTGAGAATCACCCATCGGTACCGTTTTGGTACTGTTTTGCCTAGAATTTAGTAATGTGACCTTTTACCTACCCACCCCGAAATCTGGTCCTGGTACTTTCTAACCAGGACTATTTGACTAAAATAGAAGGGACGTGCTAGCATTAGACATAATATTTGGAAGGGAGGCAGGGCAAAGAAAGTAGATTCCATAGTACCTTTGGTATCTACTACGTGATTGACAAATCTCGAAAACCCCCCTAAAAGTACTGGAAAAAATGAGGGATTTTCCCTTTTTTTACGACTTTATATATACAAAGGTAATAGGTTATTAGTATAGTAATAGACTGTTAGTACTATGAGGAGGATAGATATGAAAAGGATAATAATTTCTTTATTGACTTTGGTGGCGTTGATTGCTGTGACATTGCCTGTCGGTATTCCGGTGGCGATGGGGGCAGGGGGTAACCAGACAGCAACTAATGAAACAGTAATTATTGAAACCGATGCGTCGCCTCTTGTTGCCGACTTTGATTTTTCTGTATGTTATTTCTGCTCGCTTAGTGCGCATATTAAAGTGACTTTTACAGATGAGAGTAGCGGAGGAGCAAAACCATATAAGAGCTGGTACTGGGATTTCGGTGATGGTAGTAATAGCACTAGACAGAAACCTAAATACTACTACACCAGCTATGGAGCGTATAATGTAACCCTAACGGTGACTGATAGAGCCGACAACGTCGCCAGTAAAACTGAGACCGTGACAATTGGCGCGGCAACTAACATAAAAAGTGTTGAGCTTGATAGCGGCGTGCTTGTGCTGCCCGCCGCCAACACGTCGGTGGCGGCGCCGAGTGCATGGCCGACTGCATGGACAGGGCTAGATACGGACGATGATGGGAGATGCGAAACGTTCCGCAACGTGTTCGATACGGATGGCGATGGCTATGCGCTCTATTATGTCGTAGATTCTGATTATATATACCTGCGCATGGAAACTATGGGCTCACCGGGCTGGCCTAATACAGGGTCGCAAGGCGTATCTCGCTACAAGTGGTGGTTTAACACCGGGGGGAAGGCGGCCTATGTGCACGGGACTACGGTGGAGGATGCGGAATTTCTGCTGATACTGGAGGACAGGACGGATACAAGCGACGTTGACGGCAGCAGGGATCTACTGGGCGAACTGACGTTCATGGACGACCTTACAAATATTGGATTTGCAAAACGATGGAATAAGGGGGGCTCTGGCGCCTACATCACCGGAACTCCTGACAACGGCGATCCCAGTTCCCTTTGGAAGAGAGAACTCGGAGATGGCACGGCTGGGACCGGAGGACCTCAGGAGGTGATGATCGGGGAAATCGGCTACCGGATTGACGACGCCGCCACGGGAGGCTACTTCGTGGACATGTACGTAAGCCGGGCCGCGCTGGGAAACCCCTCCTCGTTATGCATCATCTGGGCAACCGATAACCAGAACCCCAACCTGGACCAGGCTCCCAACTGCGACCGCCCGGAGGAAACATATTGCATAATGCTGGGGAAGGACTACGGCGATGCCCCCGACCCAACATACCCCACCTTGCTGGCGAGCGACGGAGCCCGCCACGATGTAGGCGAACTCTATCTCGGTGCCGATATTGACGCGGAACTGGACGGCCAACCAAACTCAGACGCCACGGGCGATGACGACAGTTATATCGATGATGAAGACGGCGTTGTTTTTACGGCATTGATAAAAGGCCAATCGGCCGACGTGGCCGTGACCGCATCGGATGCCGGGTATCTGGATGCCTGGGTGGACTTTAACGCCGATGGCGACTGGGGGGACGGTGGTGAGCAAATCTTCATCAGCGAATCACTCAGCGCAGGACCTAATGATCTGAGCTTCGACGTGCCTTTCTCGGCAACAGCCGGCCAGACCTTTGCCCGCTTCCGCTTCAGCAGCGCCGGTGGCTTATCTTACGATGGGCTGGCTGACGATGGCGAGGTGGAGGACTACATGGTGGAAATCGAAGGCTGTACGCTAACGGTAAACCTTACCGGAGATACCAGCTTCTGTGAAGGAAGCAACACTACCATAACCGCGATTGTAACCGGCGGCACGCCAGATTATATTTATGATTGGTCTGCCAGCACCGCCCCGGGAACGGATAACCTTGATGGAACCTTCACGGCCATAGATAGTGGCACTGTGGAAGTAACCGTAACCGATGCTAATAACTGTACTGGCACCGATAGTGTGACAGTAACAGTTAATGAGAATCCTGAGGCCAGCGCCGACAACAACGGCCCGGTCTGTGAGGGAGCTACCCTGACGCTGACTGGTGGTCCAGATGGCATGGATACTTATGCCTGGACTGGCCCCAACAGCTTTACTAGCAGTGAACAATCACCGACGGTAAGCACCGACGCTACCACAGCCATGGCTGGCGAATATACCCTGACCGTGACCAACAGCAACGGCTGCAGTGATGAAGCAAGCACTACAGTAACAGTTAATGAGAATCCTGAGGCCAGCGCCGACAACAACGGCCCGGTCTGTGAGGGAGCTACCCTGACGCTGACTGGTGGTCCAGATGGCATGGATACTTATGCCTGGACTGGCCCCAACAGCTTTACTAGCAGTGAACAATCACCGACGGTAAGCACCGACGCTACCACAGCCATGGCTGGCGAATATACCCTGACCGTGACCAACAGCAACGGCTGCAGTGATGAAGCAAGCAC
>SOHS01000059.1 GCA_004377135.1 Dehalococcoidia bacterium
AATATCTTAGTGTTACACCGCCTTTCATAGTTTTATGCCATTGTAATGTTATATACGAATGTAGGGGCGAACGCAGAAAGATAGGCAGATTTCTCTCCAGTGTTATACATATAAGCCCGAATTCGGTTGCAGTTGGGGACAAATTTGTTCAATAGCACTACAGATGAACTGATATTCTTGGTGTAAGGGTTGTTCATTCTTAAAGTGCTGTTAAAAGAATCTTTCAAAACGTATTAAGGGCTGGGAGGAGGAAGTAAAAATGGCTACCACAACAGAAAAAGCTCCGATGATGGTAAGAATGGATGGTAAAGATGGCATGCTATTGTCCAGGATTTCCCATTTCAACCCGCTCAACTCAGGATACCCATCTGAAGACCAGTTATGCCTGCTTTCCGCTTTGCCTTGGATTCCTCTGTACTTTTGCGCCAACAACATCTTTGGTCTGGATTTTCAAGGGTCTGGATTTCGTCCAGAAGAAACCGCGTTCGTATCTCTCAAAATCAAGCCTGAGCACAAATTCAATCTTACTTATTGCGTAGCATAAGACCCACATCAGTCCGCAGAAAGGATGGCGAAGAAGGCTCGACATGATCGTTCGCCACAGACCGGGAACACTCATATCCCTGCCTATCAATTCTTTGCCGAAGTATTGATGCGATTTATTGGTGTAGAAGAAGTACCTGCTCCACTGGTGACTGAAGTCTGCAATCGACTCGGGCGGCCCATAGTAGAATATAGCGTCGTCAGCCCATACAAACTTGCGACCCTGTTGAATGCAGGAATAGAAGATAAACTGGTCATCGGCGAGAGAGAGTGGCAAAACAAGCTGTTGGTAAAAGTCTCTTGATAGGGCCATTACCCGCCCATCTATGCTCCACCAGGAGATAGCTTTTGTGCTTCTGATCTTGTCTACCAAAATCCAGTCAAAATATGCCGCCTGCTTCGCCGGATTGAGGATAAAGCCAGGGCAGGGGCGGACAAGGCCACCCTGAGCCATTGCAGCCTTACCATCACGAAGGTGTTGTACCAGCTTGGCTATGCTATGTTCATTCGCTAACCGGACATCGGCATCAATAAAAACAATAAGTTCGGCGTTGGTGATTGAGAAGGCCAAGTTTATTGAGTCGATCTTGCCCTTTCTTTCCGCTTTAGTGATTAGCTTTACCCTTCGGTCTCTGGCAGCTATTTGTTGCACGATGTCATCCGTTTGATCCGTCGATGCATCCGAAATCACGTAGATATTCTGGATTTGAAACCAGTCATCCTGTCTTGCCATCATCACATCATGCAGCAAGCGTTCAATACAGCTTTCTTCATTGAACGCAGGAATGACTACATCAATGGTTATCTCTGCCCGCAGGGGCTTCTCCCTAGTCATATCCGGGGGAAAAAGTTCTAGCGCCTGTGATGTGCTCCCATATGCCATGTGTGCCTCCTTCTCGCTATCTTGGTTTGCTGATACTCCCATGGTTGAAATGCTAGTGCAATTACCAGGAGTAAGAGCCCAACCAGTTTCCTAACGGAAACTCCACTTCCTTTTGCTCTAGTTCCAGCTGCTTAGATAATGCACCGATGCATGCGTCATCCAAGACTGGTTTCTCCGCCGCGAGGAAGTAATTAGTAGTGGGCCAAGTGTGGTTCTGCCGTAATCTTGATTTTACCCAGATTTTTTAGGTTTCTTTCCACTGTGCCGGTCGCTCCAAAAATGGGGCTCCTCTTAACCACATCCCAAACATTTCCCACTGTTTCCTGTATAGCTATAATTTTCTCCTTGATATCTGTTCGGAACGCTCGCAAACCAAAGAATATGGCAACAGCTATTCCTATGAAACCAAGAAATATCCCAATAGCTATTACGATGTATCCCATGAAGATAGAATCCATTACCTAATCCCTCTAGGCCCTTTCATCAGTCCCGCCACTAAATTTCTGCTTTCCAACTAACATTATAGCACTTATTGAAACCTTTAGTGTAGCTTGGGATACAGAATTCTGGGAACAGTAACGGAGCTATGTAGAATCAGCTTTGGGAAGAGTTTTGCATATCCCTATGAACCCTAAGTTTGTTGCTTTTAATTGCTTAGTTTATAATTAACTTGAGGTTAATTTTAGATGCTTAGAACCGGACTCAGGATTTTCTTTCTTGTTTGGCTTGTGCTCCCCGTAGCTGCGGGTTTAGGAGGCAGC
Organism: Dehalococcoidia bacterium; assembly: GCA_004377135.1. Classification (GTDB taxonomy): domain Bacteria; phylum Chloroflexota; class Dehalococcoidia; order GIF9; family AB-539-J10; genus RBG-13-51-36. Next base: position 2,188 of record SOHS01000059.1, read on the forward strand.
CTGATCGCTGCCGCCAGCCCTACTAGTGTAGAAGTTCTTACCGTGGATGGCATCATTGTGCCCGTGATAGCGGACTATATTGATCGGGGTATCAGCCAGGCGGAGGAGAACGGCGCTACTGTCTGCATAATTGAGCTAGATACCCCGGGTGGGCTTCTGGACTCAACCGATAAGATAGTCAAGAAGATTATGAATGCCGATGTGCCCATTGTGGTTTACGTCTCACCCAAAGGTGCCTGGGCTGCCTCAGCGGGAACCTTCATTACTCTATCTGGCCATATAGCGGCGATGACGCCGGGCACGACTATCGGCGCTGCCCATCCTGTATCTGCTGGAGGAGAGGAAATACCAGAAGACCAGATGCAAAAAATAGTCGAATTCTCGGCTAAGTGGATGAGGACTATAGCTGAGGAGCGTGGCCGCAATATGGAAGAAGCCGAGCTAGCAGTTACGGAAAGTAAATCATTCACCGATGTTGATGCCCTGGGATATAACCTTATCGACCTGCGATCTGATAATTTGGAAAGCCTTATTTCCCAGATCGATGGCTGGGAAGTCACCTTAGCCAATGGCGAGGAAGTTATCATTGATACCGCAGACTATGTTCAAACTAGAAACGAAATGAATGCTATTGAAAAATTCCTGCAGACCCTCAGCAACCCCAACATTGCCTACATCCTGTTTACCCTGGCTACCATAGGGTTAATTACTGAGATTTCCAACCCGGGGATGGTTTTTCCCGGGGTGGCTGGCGGCATCAGCCTACTCATGGCGTTTTACTCCCTGGGTGTGCTTGATGCTTACTGGGGAGGCATAGCACTTATTTTACTGGCCGTGGGACTTTTTATCGCCGAGTACTTCACCACCAGTTTTGGGCTATTGACTGCCGGAGGTATAATCTCGCTGGTTATAGGCTCATTGATATTGTTCAGCCACAGCCCGGGGATAGAGGTAAACAGGGGTCTAATTGCCGGGGTTACGGCAGGGGTTACCGCTTTCGCTGTGTTTGTCGTCGGCGCCATTATCCGCGGGCAAAGGCGACGCAAGGCTACCGGTGCTGAGGGAATGATTGGGGCAACAGCCATAGCCAAAACACCTCTCGACCCTACGGGCACGGTTCTCGCTCAGGGAGAATTATGGACGGCGGCATCGGAAGGCGGCAGAGTAGCACGGGGTGAAGAAGTGATAATAACCAAAGTGGAAGCATTGAAATTATGGGTGACCAAGAAATTAAAGGAATAGGAAGGTAATGTTTATGGATATTATGGATTTTATGGATTTCGAAATGACTGGCCCAATTATCATAGCCATAGTTTTTGCCGTCGCTTTTATCATTTTCGTTATTTATGCCATCGTAAAAGGCCAGAGGCGAAAACTCTCAGCTGGTGTAGAGGATATGATAGGGAAAGAAGCTGTGGTGCAAACGACCCTCAACCCCAAGGGCACGGTTCTGGCTGGAGGAGAATTGTGGACAGCCATAGCCGAAGGTAGTAAAATAGAAACCGGAGAGGAGGTGATAATAACCAAAGTAGAAGGATTGAAACTCTGGGTGACTAACAAATCTAAAGAAAAGGAGGAAAAATGAACGTTTTTATCTATGTTATTATCGCAATAGCAGTACTAATACTTCTGTCGGCAGCTATCAAGATCGTTAAAGAGTATGAAAGAGGGGGCGTTTTCCGCTTGGGCAGGTGGGTTGGCCTCAGAGGGCCAGGCTTAGTCTTAATTATACCTTTCATTGAAACTATGCGGAAAATGGACCTTCGGGTAATCACCATGGACGTTCCCCAGCAAGAGTGCATCACCCTGGACAATGTTACTGTCAGGGTTGACGCCGTAATTTACTTTCGGGTAATCGAGGCCGCAGATGCTATTCTCAAGGTACTCGACTTTATCAAGGCAACCTCGCTGCTTGCCGCTACCACCTTAAGAAATGTTGTCGGACAATCTACGCTGGATGAGTTATTAGGCCAGCGGGACAGGCTCAACGAAAAGATACAGGTGGTGGTTGATGAAGGCACTAACCCCTGGGGTATAAAAGTGAGCATGGTGGAGGTTAAGGATGTGCAACTGCCACAAACAATGCAGAGGGCTATGGCAGCCCAAGCTGAGGCTGAGCGAGACAGGAGAGCCAAGGTGGTTCACGCCGAGGGTGAAGCCCAGGCGGCAGAGAAATTGGCCGAGGCTGCCAAAGTTATTTCCAGTCAGCCTTCAGCTCTACAGCTTCGCTATTTGCAGACATTGTCAAGCATTGCCACAGAGAGAAGCAACGTCATTCTGTTTCCTTTGCCCATGGATATACTGGCTCCCTTTTTGGGCAAGATTAGTGGGTCAGAGAAAAGTTAATAGTATGATATAATCCGTGTCAGTAGCACATAGCGAAAGCGTTTAGTAACGTCATTCTGAGAGTCCATATGAGGGTTGGACGACGAAGAATTTCTAGACACCATCGTGAGCTATGCGAAGGGTCTCAGAATGACACTTCTATTCTGTCCTCGCGAGGGCACGACAGTGCCGAAGCAATCTCCCCCTCATGTCATTGTGAGGAGCCGAAGGCGACGAAGAAATCCCGGAGATTGCCATGCACTTTTCAGGTGTTCGCAACAACAAAAAGTGAAGGCCTCAGAATGACAAGCGGAGGTTATTAATCCATTTCCATCCCAAGGTAATACCTGGATCCAAGGGACTCCATTGGATAAATTTTCTTAACTCAGGGGGTAGCTATGGCCAATAAAACTAAGCAAGAATGGCGTGAAACTACATTGGCTTCGGCTTTAAAGCGTGCCGCCGAGCGCCAGGATAAGTTTGAAACCAGCTCTGGCCTGGAGATTGACACTGTCTACACACCGGAGGACTTGGTAAATTTCGACTATACTCGAGATTTAGGCTACCCTGGGGGGTATCCCTTTACCCGGGGTGTCCAAGCGAATATGTATCGGGGTAGGATGTGGACAATACGCCAGTATGCTGGCTTTGGCACTGCTGAGGAAACTAACCAGAGGTACCGCTATCTCTTAGAGCAAGGGCAGACTGGCTTGAGCATAGCTTTCGACCTGCCCACACAAATTGGTTATGACTCTGACCATCCCTTAGCTAAGGGCGAGGTGGGCAAGGTCGGCGTTGCTATAGACAGTCTCCGGGATATGGAGGTTCTTTTCCAAGATATACCTCTAGAAAAGGTAAGCACATCCATGACCATAAATGCCACTGCCCCGATTCTCCTCGCTATGTATATTGCCCTGGGTAAAAAACAAGGAGTCGAGCCAGCTAAATTAAACGGCACTACTCAAAATGACGTACTCAAGGAGTACATTGCCCGGGGTACTCATATCTTCCCACCCCGACCTTCCATGCGGTTGACCACTGATATATTTGCTTACTGTGCTGAACAGGTCCCTCGCTGGAATACCATCAGTATCAGTGGTTACCACATACGAGAAGCTGGTTCTACTGCGGCTCAAGAAATTGGCTTCACCCTCGCCAATGGTATTGCTTATGTTCAGGCAGCTATTGATGCTGGGCTTCATGTAGATACATTCGCTCCTAGGCTATCATTCTTCTTCAATAGTCATATCAACTTTTTTGAAGAGATTGCCAAATTCAGGGCAGCACGGCGACTCTGGGCTAAGATCATGAGAGATAGGTTTGGGGCTAAAGAATCACGTTCCTGGATGCTTCGCTTCCACACTCAAACTGCTGGATATAGCCTCACTGCGCAGCAGCCACATAATAATATTGTGCGGACAGCCCTAGAAGCCCTAGCTGCCACATTAGGAGGTACTCAATCACTGCATACTAACTCCTTTGACGAAGCATATGCTCCACCTTCTGAAGAAGCAGTAACAATAGCTGTGCGGACTCAGCAAATATTGGGCTACGAGAGTGACATTGCTGCTGTTGTCGATCCCCTCGGTGGCTCTTATTACATAGAGCATCTAACCAACAGCCTGGAAAAAGAAGCTGGGGAGTATATCTCCAAAATTGATAGCATTGGTGGTGCTGTAGCTGCCATAGAGCAAGGATATCAGCAGAGGGAAATTCAGGACTCTTCTTACCGCTACCAGAAAGAAATTGAAAGTGGTAACCGTACCGTGGTAGGGGTAAACAAATTCGTCTCTCCCTACCCTAAAATAGTGGGCCTCCTTCGAGTCAAGCCAGAAGTGGAAAAAAGACAGAGGGAGAGGACTGCACAGGTTAGGAAAGACAGGGACACCGGCAATGTCAACCGGGCTCTTAAGCGATTGGAAGATGTCGCCCGAAGCAAGGATAATACCATGCCTGCCTTTCTTGAATGTGTGGAAGCTTACGCTACCGTCGGTGAGATATGTGATGTACTGCGCAAGACTTTGGCTACCCAAAAGGAATTCCTGGTTTTTTGAGAACAGCCTTCAAGATTTATGGTACTGGCTTTAAAGGAGGTGAAATGGTCAAAAAAGTTGACCACATCGGTATTTTAGTAGGCAACCTCGATGAAGCGATAAAGCTTTATGAGGATTGTTTTGGCGCTGAAGTTGACAGGATTGAAACTGTCCCGGAACAAGGAGTAAAGACAGCCATCCTTTCCTTGGGCCAGGGCGCCAATCTGGAACTTTTAGAACCACTTCCTGGCAGTAATATGGCTAAAGTCCTGGAGAAAAGAGGAGAGGGCCTTCACCATATAACGTTTGACGTTGACAATGTGGATAAGGAGCTCAGCCGTCTCTCTGGAAGAGGAATTGAATTAATTGATAAGAAGTCGCGCCCTGGCTTAGAGGGCATGGTAGCTTTCATTCACCCCAAATCGATTCGAGGGGTGCTTGTTGAGCTTTGTCAGAAAATCTAGAGAAGGAGCAGATTATGACCAAAGGTAGGATTCGTGTTCTGCTAGCCAAGCCTGGTTTAGATGGGCATGACCGAGGTGCTAAAGTGGTAGCGAGAGCTTTGCGGGATGCCGGAATGGAGGTAATCTATACTGGTATCCGACAAACCCCAGATATGATTGTCGAGGCAGCTATCCAGGAGGATGCAGATGTTGTTGGGTTGAGCATCCTGTCTGGAGCTCATTTAGAGCTCTTTCCACCGGTCATAGAAGGATTAAGTAAAAAAGGAAGAGAAGATGTCCTAGTTATCGCTGGTGGCATAATACCCGATGATGATATTCCCGCCTTGCAACAAATGGGCATAAAAGCCGTTTTTGGTCCGGGTACTTCCACAGAGGACATCATTAGCTTCATCCAGAAGATAGCAGCCGCCAAATAGCAGCTTTCTCAGGACTTATCCTGGGCAACTCCAATAAGGTCAGTGAAATTTGTAATTCCCTTTTCCTGTAAAAAACGCTCTATCCCTTCCAATATAGTAAGACAGAGAGTAGGGCTGGTCAGGCTGGCTGTGCCGATCTGCACAGCAGTAGCTCCAGCCATAATAAACTCCAGGGCATCCTCGGCACAAGCAATGCCGCCACATCCTATCACTGGAATATGGACCACCCTGGCTGCCTCGAACACCATATAAAGAGCCACAGGCTTGATAGCGGGACCAGAAAGTCCGCCTACACTATTACCCAGGCAAGGCTTTCTCTGGTCTATATCGATTGCCATGCCCTTCAGTGTGTTAATCAGGGATATGGCATCAGCTCCAGCTTCTTCCACGGCTAAAGCGATTCCCTTAATATCGGTCACATTGGGGCTCAACTTAACGATAACCGGTAAGGTGGTAGCAGCTATAACCGCTGAAGTTACCTGTGCGGCAAGTTGGGGGTCGACACCAAATTCCATCCCGCCTGAGGAAACATTGGGACAGCTGATATTTAGCTCGATGCCGCTGATCCCGGGCACGCCCTCTAACTTGCTAGTCACAGCCACATATTCATCTATTGTTTCCCCGGCAATATTAACAATAACCGGGACCCGCCATCTTGCCCATACAGGTGCTTTTTCTCCAATCAGGGCGTCGACACCGATATTTTCCCAGCCTATCGAATTAAGCAGACCACCAGCGGTTTCCACCAGTCGTGGTTGGGCATTACCTTTTTTGGGCATAAGGGTCGTCCCTTTACAGACAATGGCGCCCAACTTTTGTATATCAGCGATTTCAGCATACTCGACGCCATAGCCAGCTATGCCAGAGGCTATCATCACAGGATTAGACAGAATGAGTCCCTCAAGATGCCGGGGGGCTAATTGCACACGGAGGTCGGGCAAATTTCTCATTGTCTAAAACTTTATCACTGCTACGGGCAAAAAAGAAAGTATTAAATTAACCCCAAAAAGTCCTGCGACTTTTTAGGGACCCCGGGTAAACCTGATCCAAAATTAACAGGACTCCCACGAAAAGCGCAAGATTTTCACTAGGTGGTTTAACTGAGGGGCACAATTTTCACCCTGCCCCAGACACCCATTTGGTCGCCTACAATAATAACCACACCACGCAGCCCCTCGATACTCCGGGCTTCTTCGATTGCTTTAGGGATATCATCTGCGGCCCTGACTATATTGGCTATCGCTGTGGCTGCGGCATCGGCTAAAGCTGCTGATGATGAAAGGCCGATAACAGCATCAGCGCTGCCCAGGCTTAAAGAATGCCCTACGCTTCCTGAAGACGTGCCTATGCCCAGTGGTGTCTCTCCAGGCATAATTTCCAGGGCAATTCTTTTGGTAAAAGATGACTGCCCGGCGTAGATGCCCACCAGCCTCTTCTCAGATATTTTCAGAAAAATATCGCCACCATTCTCCACAATTGCCTCTGGCGAGAAAGCTAGCAAATCCTTGCCTACCGCTTCAGCAATGGCGCCAGCTACCGCTGCCATAGGACCAACACCTGTTAACTGAGATACCCTGGCCATTTCTTTGACGATGGCCGGGGCTTCAGCTTCAGCCTGATAAGCGTCCAATGTAGTCAGGAAAAGAGGATGGCGCCCAATATATGCCTCTAGAGAGCCGCGGTGCTTCAGCACGGAATCAAGGGCTTTATCCTTCAGATTACGCCGAGAGCGGATGTATAAGTCTGTCTGCTCTACAACTACATTAAAAGAAATTAACCCGCCGTCCTTAATCCAGTGGCGATAGAAACGTGGCTCATGCATGGGGATTCTTCCCCTTCACCTCGTTCAGCGTCAGAAATGCGATATCATCGCTCGAGGAGGACAAGCCTTGACACACAGCCCACAAACAACACACTTATTGTGGTCAAAGAGTACATTCCTGGTTTTGGGCTCCAGAGAGAAAGCCAGGGTGGGACAAATGGCGATACACGCCCCGCAATGAGTGCACCGTGATTCATCGCGGACAACATCCTGGCTTAAGGACTGGATTTCTACCCCGGTCTCAGTGAGGTATTGGATGCCCTTGTCATAGTTTTCCTGCTTACCGCTTAGCTCCATGACCATCAGGCCTTCCTCTCCCGGCGATACTGAAGCTTTAAGTAGATTAAAGGTGAGACCAAAATCCTTGACCAGGCGGTAAACTACCGGCTGCCCTGTTATGTTGGGCGGGAAGTGAAGCACTATTCTTCTGGAGACATCCATTTTCCTTAATTACTCCCCTATCGGTCTTTCCTTGAGTGGCTTAAAGGTTATGCCTGACTCCACTCCAGGCAACGGAGCCACAGGCTCGGTAAGCAGAAATTCACCCTTTTCTATCCATTTTTTCAAGGTACCGGCAATTTCCATCGCTTTAGGATAGCTAGATAAAGAACCAGTCGGGACATCTTTCCCCCGAACCTTTATACAACCGCTTTTGAGTTCAGCGCAGCTAACCTCACCCAGGATATCTGGCTTCATCTGGGAATAGGCCTCGGAATAGTCCACAATGGGTGCCAGGATGCCAGCATCGCTTACTGTAGTGTAGCGGAGAACCTCCTCGGAAAGTATGGGTATCGGGACACCTATGCCCACAGTTAATGTGCAGCCGTAACCGAGCATGCTTGTCCCTACTAACCACTCCGGCTTCATCTGCTTCAAGTCTCCAATCACGGCCAGTGTCCCTGCCCCCCGCCGCGGCACGCCATTGTCTCCCCTGAGAGCAGCGGGGTTATGCTGCGTACCATTCCAGGCCACATAACCTACTCCGCCACCCAGGAAAATCTTCGTCCCAACTCCTATAGTCTTATAGTAGGGGTCATTCAACAGCGGCGAGAGTTGCCCCGCCGTAGAGTAGTGAGCATTTCCCAAATTCGGCTTAAGCACCCCCATATAGGTATAGATAACCTTATCGGAGAGGTTCACCGCCACATTATAGTTCTGATAGGCATTTCTGAGATTAAATAGAATTGCCTCGTTTATGTCCTTAATGTTAATCAGGGTCTCCAGCTTTTTCCGGGGGTAGCAGTCCGTTCCAAAAGCGGTGGCGGTAAGTCTTATGTCTTTGCCCGCTACCAGTTCCTCGATTACATGCCCACCACCATAATTGAAATCCCCGGGGTAGAACTTATTCCTGGGGTCATCATCAGGAATGGCAGTTGCTCCGAGGAAAATATCAACAGCAGCCATCCCGGCATAGACAGGAACATCATTAAGGTAAACCTTGCCACCGCCAAGTTTTATCCTCGGTCTGGAGTGTCCGATATTGAGAAAAGCACCAGACCCGCACATGGGGCCGAAGGTACCGGTGGTAACTACATCAATTTCCTCAGCCGCCCTGCTCACACCTTTTTCCTTAGCGATGTCGATCACTTCCTCGGCGGTCACCACGACAGCCTTACCTTTTCTGATTTTCTCGTTGATTTCAGCTATTGTCTTTGCCATAGCAAACTTGACCTTATTTAAGCAACTCCATAGCTACCCGGGCAGCCTTTTCACCGGATAAAAGCATGCCACCAAAAATGGCTCCCATCCTCGGGGAACCAAAAACGGCGTTCGCTGTCATACCGGCAACCACTAATCCGGGATAGACTTCCCTGGTGTTTTCCAGTATTTCTCTTTCCCCTCTTTCAGCCCACATGGACTTCTCCCCCATAACTTCCCCCGTCTTCGTTCTTAACTTCGGGCCTATTTTCCCCACCACGATACGGCAGACTTCAGCGCCATGCCCCGTGGCATCTACAGCCACCTTGCACCTTGCAGTTAGAGGGTCCACATGCAGCTTCGACCAGGAAACTGCGCTCCAATTCAAAACAAGCCCGGTTATCCTGTCATTTTCCCGAACCATGACATCTTCAACGTTAATCAAATTGAAAATCTTCGCCCCGGCTTTTATAGCCTTTGAGCAGATAGTTGACACAGCCTCCAGTGAATCAGCGACATAGTACCCGTTTTCGTATTCCTTGGCTGGAACTTCAAACTCATCCAATATCCGCTTGCCTTCCTCCTGAACGACGATGCGGTTAAACATCATCCCTCCCCCGGACATGCCGCCGCCGACACGAAGCTGCCTTTCAAACACTACCACCTTTATGCCCTCTTTCGCCAGGGAGTAGGCGGTGACAAGCCCAGCCGGCCCTGCCCCGGCTACAGCAACATCCACCTCCATCGCCCCCATGAAGTCTTTCATGTAGCTTTCAACAATGGTACGGGAAATAATAACTTCGTCCATCCTTAGTTGGCCTCTCTTTGGTTACCGGAGTGGCGGCTTTGAAGATGTGCGAGCTAGTATACCCCTATTGGTAAGCAATGTCCAGCCACTTGAGGTCTTTATCTATGCGAGCCCTTCGTTTTTTATCATTGCGAGCACCTCATTGTCTCGATATTGCGAGCCTTTCTCCTTTTTTATCATTGCAAGCGCAGCGTGGCAGTCTCCGGGAATTGCTTCGGCTGAACAAAAACAGTCTCGAAATGACAAGAGGAGGGTAGTAAAAAGGAGCAGTGACTCAGCCTCACCGGGGGCACCTTCAGGTCTATCAATGGGCTACCGACCTTGCTCCGGTTGCTCACTACTAAGGCGTGTGGTGATCGATTACATTCTGCGGTATTACAAGATCCACCGTGCCGGGGTATGCAAAGTTCCAGCAGCCATACTGGTCAGTCAACGCCTCGTCATAGTCGCCCCCGAAGTACATTGGCCAGACGCCCACCTTCTTCCACAGACCAGCTTCGTCGTCCCACTGCCACTGGGCGCCAATGCCAGTCAAGAGGCCAGGACCGTAGGCCAGATCATGAGTGGTATGTGCCGGCATTGTCCAGTCCTCGGCTTCATACGTATACGTCTGGTTATAGCTATCAAGATCATACAATGAGCGTACTTGGCCCTCAGTGAGCGCAGGCTTCCCGCCGGCCGTTGTTTCCGGCCTGGGATAATAGGTAGTTAAGCCAGTCGTGGTCACCTGCGCATTGGCCGGGTCTTCCAGCCATTCAATAATGTCATCAGCCTCCGCGTATGCAACTCCTTCCTCTGCGTCGTACCACGCCGCCGCTTCGATGGCCGCTTTCAGACAGAAAAGAGCATCATAGGTAGCCGCGCTGCAGAGAGGGTACTCTCCTCCCGAATAGGCTATATACGAGTCAAGGAAAGCTGCCGTCTTCTCGGTCTGTTCTAGCCCCTCTGCCCAGCTATCCAGTATAACCTCATAAGCACAAGCAGGTTGGTTCTCACCGGCAGGATTGCTGAGTTCAGCAGCCCAAGGGGACTTGAGTTGGGCAAGTTCATTGATGCCTACCGACATAGCATTCGGTACATAAGACATACGCAGTGCATCATAGACAGCGCCAGCATCCGCGGAGAATACAGGGATTATAAACTGGGGGTCTAAGCCTGCTATTGAGGTCAGTACATTCTGCATTTCTACTGTTTTTCCCGTTGCATCTACCCAATATGGGTCGTAGACAAGGTTCACGTTTATACCAGCCAACAGTCCCCTGATAACTACTACTTGCTCATAGGCCCATGCCAAATTGTCAGCCACTATGGTGGCATTCAGCGTATAGTCAGCTGCCACTCCCATTTCTTCTCTGAGCTTTACTGCGACCGCTCCCAGTGTCCTCACAACGCTCTGGCCCAAAAAATACTCATTGTACGGCATGCCCTTGAACCAGAACCGATAGCCCGTGTAATCGTCGACTACACTGTGTTGTAGCGCTTCTGCCGCAGCACCGCAGTCGATGAAAATCACCCCATTCTCCATAGCCACATCTCGGTAGACCTCAACGGCTTCTGTCCGGAAACCGCCGAGGATGAAGTCCACGTCTTCTATCGCCGCCGTAAGATTCAATACACCAGTGAGACCACTAGGGTCCACGGTCTCTTCACCAGTATCTATTGGGACCAACTCCAAGATAAGGGACACACCGTCTATGTCTACCCCACCATTGCCGTTGATTGCATCCTGTGCCAGCATGGCGCCTGCCCATTGCATCTCGCCAGCTGTGTAGTTCAGTTCCCCGGCTACACCGATGTTAATTTTCCCATCTTCGAAGGTGTAGAGTACTGGCTCCAGTTTTTCTTCAACAGCACAGCCAGGCAGGGCCAACCCTATCACCAAGAGACTGGCCATAATTAGGAAGACAATTATTTTCACTGCGTATAAACTTCCCTCTTACTTTGTAGTTGCTTGATTCATCAGGCTAACCTATTCTACTGGAAGAGACCGGTCGACCACCAGTTGCCTCCAACAAATTAGCCCTTATAATACACTATACCGATAGGATATCGATAGACCCATCTGCTTTCTTGTTGCTTTTCCCCAAATTTTTGTAGTTGCCTGATTTATCAGGCCCCGTTGCTTAACGCTTTGCATTTTGAGTTGTCATTTTAATTTTCGACCTTGATTTTTAAATTGTACCATTTAAATGCTAAAATCCCATTAAGATTTACGGAGATGTGGCAATTTTATAGTGGGCTGGGGGTAGTAGGGGAATATATCCTCGCCTTTCCTCTCCCTGCAAGAAAGAGGGATTGCTATGGATATTTTGGGCTATCCTATAGTAGCTATATCTTATTATACTTCCATCTTGTTCCTTGATGGGTATCTTCAAGGGTTACTCCTAAATCGGCCAATCCACTTCTAATTTTATCGGCTAGCTGCCACTGTTGGTTTTGACGCAAATCATCCCTAGTGGATGCCAGGAGATTGATAAATGTTTCAGCGTCGGGTGTGGGCTGTGCCTTTTCCTTTAAAGTAAGACCCAGGATGCCTCCTAGCTTCAGGAGGGTAAGCTGCGCTTCAGTTATATTTGCACAATCTTCAGCACTCCGGTTTATTTCCCTTGTCAATTCGAAGAGCACTGCTATTGCCTGCGGAGTATTGAAGTCGTCATCCATGGCTTCGATAAATCTATGCTCAAAAGGCTCTGGGTTGAGCATAGCAGCTTTCTCATCTGCCTTAGCTCGATGAGTCAGTGCCGAGCGCAGTCTTTCTGCGCCCCTCTCGTTTGCTTCCAGAGCCTCTTCACTATAGGTAAGTGGATTCCTATAATGCGAGCTAAGTATAAAAAGGCGAATTGCATCAGAACTAAAGCGGCCTAGAGCGTCTTTGATGCTTACTAAATTACCAGTAGACTTACTCATTTTTTGCTTGTCCTGCTGCATCAACCCACTATGCAGCCAGTATCTGACAAAAGGAGTCTCCCTGGTAAAACTTTCTGATTGAGCTATTTCATTCTCGTGATGAGGAAAGACGAGGTCTTGTCCGCCACCATGGATGTCAATAGTGTCGCCGAGATACTTCAAGGCCATAGCGCTGCACTCTATATGCCACCCTGGCCTGCCCTTCCCCCAGGAACTCTCCCAGAAGGGTTCACCAGGCTTTGACGCTTTCCATAAGGCGAAATCTAACGGATATTCCTTCTTTTCTTCATAGGTGCTAGCTTTAGGAATCATCTCTGACAGATTCCGGCGGCTGAGTCTGCCGTAGTCGGGAAAATTCCTCACCCTGAAGTAAACGCTTCCCTCAGATTCGTAAGCGTAACCCTTAGCCAGCAGGCCTTGTATGATTTCGATAACTTTCGGTATTTCTTCGGTTGCCCTGGGATAGATGTCCGCTCGTGCTACATTTAACGCATCCATATTAGCAAAGTACTGGTCAGAGTATTCTCTGGCCAATTCAGCCGGCGCCACCCCTAACTGGTTGGCACGCTCTATAATCTTGTCGTCTATGTCGGTGAAGTTTTGTATATGTCTAACTTCATGGCCCTTGAATCCTAGATAGCGCTTGATTACATCGAAGATTATATAAGTCATGGCATGCCCAATATGGCTCTCGTCGTAAGCCGTAATGCCACACACGTACATAGTCACCACCCTGTTGCGGGGATGAAAATCCTCCTTTTGTCCGGTCAAAGTATTGAATACTTTCATCTTTTCCTCCAGAGGGTGATTGACAACTGTCTCAGTGTCATTCAGCGAATCATATCTCAGATCGGTTGAATTTTCAAAACTTGACAAGATTATTACCTGACGCTATTATGTACTAAGTTGATTCTTTTTGTCAACATTAGAGGAGGACTGAATGAAGCTTTCTACTAAAGGCAGATATGGAGTGAGGGCACTTTTGGATTTGGCTCTTCATCAAGATGAGGGGCTGGTTCCGTTAAAGGATATCGCCCGGAGGCAAGAGGTTTCATTGCCGTATCTGGAGCATTTGATCACTCCCCTTGTAGCTGCCGGCCTGGTGAAGAGCACACGGGGGGCTCGGGGTGGTGTCTCGTTAGTTAAGCCGCCCTCGGAGATCAAGCTCAGTGAGGCAGTTCAACTTCTTGAGGGCTCCATTGCCCCGGTGGATTGTGTAAATGATCCCAAGTTATGCCACCGTTCTGCTTATTGTGTTACCCGGGATATCTGGAGTGAAATGAAGAATGCAATGAGTCAGGTTTTAGATTCTACGACCATACAGGACCTGGTTGAGCGGCAGAGACAGAAGGGGCAACCTGAAACGGAGATGTATCACATTTGAGCGGCCTTTGCCCCGGGAAATGTGTTCAAGAATGGGACAGGCATTTTGCTGATTATTGCGTTTATGATCAGGAGGAAAACAAAGTGGTAAAAGGAGGAACCTGGGACAGGGATGTATTACATTTGAGCAACTTTTGTCCTGGGGAAATGTGTACAAAAATGTAGACTCTTTTACCGATTATTCCGTTTATTATTTGTGATCAGGAGGAAAACAAAATGGCAAAAATAACTCAAAATGTGGAGAGGCTTCAATATAAGACAGTTGAGATACCGAAGCTAACTAGAGGGATAGCTAAAGACTCTAGTGAGTTAATTGGAAATACGCCCTTGGTCAGGCTAAACCGGGTGACTGAAGGGGTGAAGGCAGAGGTGGTGGCTAAGCTTGAATCCTTTAATCCCCTGGGAAGTGTAAAGGACAGAATCGGGGTATCAATGATTGTTGATGCTGAAGAGAGAGGGCTCATCAACGAAGATACGGTGATTGTCGAGCCCACCAGCGGCAACACAGGAATCGCCCTGGCCTTCGTCTGCGCTGCCCGGGGATATCGGCTCATCCTCACCATGCCTGATACTATGTCCTTAGAGCGGAGGCAGCTTCTCTCTATCTTCGGAGCTGAGCTGGTCTTGACACCTGGGGCGGAAGGGATGCCCGGGGCGGTGAGGAAGGCGGAACAATTAGTGGCAGAGAATCCCAATTACTTTATACCCCAGCAATTCAACAACCCAGCAAATCCCGAGATACACCGACTGACTACCGCAGAAGAGATCTGGAGGGATACTGGAGGTGAAGTAGATATTCTGGTCTCTGGTGTGGGAACGGGAGGGACGATTACCGGAGTAGCTGAGGTTATAAAGAAAAGGAAGCCTGAATTCAAGGCTATTGCTGTCGAGCCAACTGATTCACCGGTTCTTTCCGGGGGCAAGCCCGGCTCCCATAAGATTCAGGGTATTGGCGCTGGATTTATACCCCAGATACTGAGGCTAGATTTGGCCGATGAGATTATCCAGGTCACTAATGAAGATGCCGGGATAATGGCCAGGAGATTAGCTAAGGAGGAGGGGATATTGGCTGGCATATCTTCAGGCGCAGCAACCTGGGTAGCATTGCAGGTGGCCAAAAGAACAGAAAACCACGGCAAGCTTATCATAGTGGTTCTACCTGACACGGGAGAGCGCTACCTGTCTACCTGGCTTTTTCAGGAACTTTACCAGGCGGCATCAGGTCCCTAAAAAGTGGAATGTATTACACGCGAGATGGAGGAATTTCCCTCCATCCCAGCCAAAAAACAAAAGGAGGAGTAAATGAAGTTTTCAGAAATATCCGAAAAACAGATTACGAAGGCGATCATATCAGAGTTCAGCAGGGAATTTGAGGATTACATCGAAACCGATGTAATCGTAGTAGGTGCTGGACCTAGCGGGCTTATTGCCTCAAAAGAACTCGCAGAGAAGGGCGTGAAAACGCTCCTTCTCGAGAGCAACAACTACCTCGGTGGAGGCTTTTGGATCGGCGGCTATCTAATGAACAAGATAACACTGAGGGCTCCGGCTCAGGGGATTCTGAATGAAATTGGAGTCCCATACAAAGAGGCGGAAGAGGGATTGTATGTGGCAAATGGACCACACGCATGCTCTAAGTTAATTGCCGCAGCTTGTGACGCCGGCGTTAAGGTATTAAGCATGACCAAGTTCGATGATGTGGTGATAAGGGAGAACCGTGTCTGTGGGGTAGTCATCAACTGGACGCCTGTATCAGCACTTCCAAGGGCGATCACCTGCGTCGACCCAATCGGTATGGAATCGAAACTCGTCATCGATGCCACAGGACATGATGCTGTGGTTGTTCGTTCACTCGCGGAGCGAGGTCTGGTGAATATCAAAGGATTTGACGGCATGTGGGTTGCACAATCAGAGGGCGTGGTTGTTGAGCATACAAAAGAGATATACCCGGGCCTGATTGTAGCAGGAATGGCAGTTGCCACCACATTTGGTCTTCCCAGAATGGGTCCAACTTTTGGGGCTATGCTCTTCTCAGGAAAGAGAGCTGCAAAGACTGCTCTAGAGCTTTTATCAAAGGAACAGTCTTTAGTCGGCATCACCTCTTAAGAAGTATATCCCTACAAGAGCTAGTTGACAGGTAACAGGGAAAAACGATTAATGTTTAAGACGTTAAGAGAAGATATTCGAACGATTTTTGCTAAAGACCCCGCAGCGCGGAGTACACTGGAGGTCATCTTCTTCTATCCTGGCCTCCACGCCCTCTGGTTTCATCGTCTCGCCCACTCACTCTGGCGACATAAGCTCCGATTCCTGGCTCGTCTTCTATCCCACCTCAATCGCTCCCTAACAGGCATTGAAATTCATCCCGGAGCCAGAATCGGCAAGAGGTTCTTTATTGACCATGGAGCGGGGGTAGTCATTGGGGAGACAGCCGAGATTGGAGATGATGTTTTACTGTATCAAGGGGTAGTCCTGGGGGGGACAACTTTGAGGAAAGGCAAACGCCACCCTACCATCGGCAATAACGTGGTGATGGGAACCGGTGCGGTAGCATTAGGTTCAATCGCAATAGGGGACAGAGTTCGGGTTGGTGCTGGCTCAGTGGTGGTAAGGTCAGTGCCGCCTGGGGCTACAGTAGTAGGAATTCCAGGGAAAATAGTAGGGGACCACCGAGAACCGCTGGTGGATTTGGAGCATGGTAACTTACCTGACCCTGTAGCGGAAGCCATCAGATTCGTCTTAAGAGAGCAGGACAAACTCGACGAACGTCTGAAGAACTTGGAGGGTGCCAGTGGAATAGCATCTCCCACAGATGAATTACAGGAGAAGATAATGATAGAAGCGGTATTCAGCCAGGGAGGGGGAATATGAGATTTGAAACGATGGCTATTCACGCCGGGGATAGGCCAGATGCAACAACCGGCGCTATTTCAGTGCCCATCTACCAGACATCAACATTTGTGTTTGAGGACGTGGGTAAGACAAGGGGGTGGGATTACTCCCGCACGGCAAATCCAACGAGGAAAGTTCTGGAAGATACTATCGCTCAGCTTGAAGGAGGAAAAGCCGGGTTTGCCTTCGCCACCGGTATGGCGGCTGAGACGACCGCTATGCACCTTTTGAAAACAGGTGATCATGTAATCTCAGGAAACGATGTCTACGGAGGGACCTACAGGTTATTTCAGGATGTAATGCCTGCCTTCGGACTGGAGTTCACTTTCCTGAGAATGGACAATGGAAAGAGAATTGAAGAGGCAATAAAGCCCAATACCAGGATGTTGTGGTTAGAGACTCCCTCCAATCCACTACTCAACATCGTTGACATTGAGATGGTGGTTGATATTGCTAAGAAGCACAAGTTGCTGACAGTAATAGATAATACCTTTGCCACCCCATATTTCTTAAGACCGATTGAATACGGAGTTGACCTTGTTGTCCACTCTACCACCAAGTATCTCAACGGGCACTGCGATGTTGTCGGTGGCGCTGTGGTGACCACCACTGACGAACTAACCCAGAGGGTACAATTTCTCCTTAATGCTATGGGAACCTGTGCTTCCCCCTTCGATTGCTGGCTGGTGCTCCGGGGGATTGAGACTCTCCCTGTGAGGATGAAGCAACATGAGGAGAATTCCTTTGCCGTGGCAAACTATCTTAAGGGACATCCCAAAGTAAAGAGAGTGCTCTATCCTGGGCTCGAGTCCCATAGGGGACACGAAATCGCCAAAAGACAGATGAAAGGATTTGGTGGGGTAGTCTCCTTTGAACTGGGAGGTGGTATTGAGGGTGTTAATACCTTTCTAAGAAAGCTCAAAGTCTTTTCTCTGGCGGAATCGCTGGGTGGTGTCGCTTCTCTTGCTGAGCATCCAGCTACCATGAGTCATGCCTCGATGCCCAAGGATTATAGGAAGAAGGTGGGGATTACCGATGAACTGATCAGGTTATCGGTTGGTTTGGAGCATGTTGACGATTTGACTGAGGATTTAGAGCAGGCGTTCAGTTGCCTGTGAAGGAGGATTTGATGAAACTGTACCAAATAGTGTTGAAGGACATCACGCGAAGAAAAAAGCGGATGTTATATGCCTCGCTTGGCGTGGTTATCGGCGTGGCAACCATCATTGCTGTGCTTACAATCGCCCTTGCCGGGGAAACGGACATCTATGGTCAGTTGGAAAAATATGGTGCTAACTTAGTGGTCATGCCTGCGATAAGCGATATTGACGTAGGATTAGGAGGCTTAAGTCTTGGCACTTTGGCGGTTGGAGAGAACTACATTTCTGAGAACGAATTGCCCCAGATCAGGCAAATAGCAGACGGCATGATAAGAGAAGCATTGAATATTGAGGATGAGGGTGATATTGCCACGATTGCCCCAAGGCTCTACATGAACACCGAGATAAAAGGAACATCTGTGATAATAGTCGGGGTGGATCCTCAACAGGAATGGCAACTCAAGACGTGGTGGAGAATCCGAGATGGGGAATACCTCGAACGTGCAGACCAGGCTCTAGTGGGAGCAATGGCTGCTGACTTGCTGGAACTAAATGTAGGCGACAAAATTGCACTTAACGGCAGGGAAGTAACCATCACCGGTATTCTCGAGGAGACAGGCTCAAACGAAGATTATCAGGTTTTCCTTCATATAAAAACGGTACAGGAGGCATTCGATAAAGAAGGGTTAGTTTCCTCGATAGACGTTCGTGCCCTATGTAGTGCCTGCCCTACATCGGATATTGCAGGTTCTATTAACGGGAACATCCCAGGAGTTCGGGCAGTTGCCGTAAAGCAGATAGCTGAAACTGAAATGGGCATGATGGAAAAGGTAAGCAAATTTCTGCTGGCTTTAGCTGGAATCACACTGGCTGTGGGCTGCTTTGGTGTGGTCAATACGATGCTGACCTCGGTTCATGAAAGAATAAGGGACATCGGCATAATGAGAGCAGTGGGGGCATCGCGCAATCAGATAATTAGGATTTTTCTCTACGAGGCCATAATCATTGGGGTAGTGGGAGGCTTACTTGGATATGTAGTTGGGACTTTACTAGCATACATAGTCGGGCCGCTGATTTTTGGGGGTGTAGCTGTTACTTATGTTCCCCAGTATTTCCTTCCTGCATTGGCTCTGGCTACCTTTATTGCGGTCATAGCGACTGTTTACCCTGCGTTCCGTGCCTCTAAAATCAAGATTGCCGACTCTTTCAGGTCTTTGTGAGGTAGCAAAATGCTGGAAATTAAAAATGTATCGAAAACCTATGGACAGGGAACGGCTAAGGTAGTTGCCTTAAGCAACGTTTCATTTCGTGTGGATGAAGGCGACTTCATAGCCATTATGGGGCCTTCTGGAAGTGGGAAGTCCACCCTCTTAAATGTCATCGGCGGCTTGGACTATCTTTCCAGTGGTGAAGTAGTTTTAGATGGGAAGCGAATCGACAATCTAGACGAAAATGATTTTGTTGATATAAGAAGAAACAAAATTGCCTATGTCTTTCAGCAGTATCATTTGCTTCCGTCACTCACTGCCTTGGAGAATGTAATGTTGCCCCTGACTTTTTGTGGATTGGGTAAAGGGGAGGAGAAAGGGTTGGAGATATTAAAAGGGGTGGGGTTAGGAGGAAGGACGGAACACAAACCCAGCCAGTTAAGCGGTGGGGAGCAGCAAAGAGTAGCCATTGCGCGGGCTTTGGTTAATTCCCCCTCATTGATTCTGGCGGATGAGCCAACAGGTAACATGGACCAAGAAACGGGAAAGGAAATTTTAGGTTTATTCCAGCAACTAAATGTAGATGGGCGCAGCATTATCATGGTTACCCATGACCCTGATATAGCCCAACATGCCAAGGAAATCATAGTCTTGCAGGATGGGCAAATCATAGACAGGATCAACCAAAAAGGAGGTAAGCAATAAGATGTTAAAGAAGACAATGCTCGGTTTAGTGCTAATTGCGATAATACTAAGCACAGTCGCGTGTAGTAGCAGTAACCCGAACCCCCCAGGAACAATAAAGGCGACGTGGATTGAGCCGCAGGTAGCTGGCGATGCTGTATTCATACCAGTAAGTGAGATCGAAGATAATTGGAATGTCCACTTCAATGTGAAGACACAGGGCGAGGATATGAATTTCATGGCATATATAGTGGATGGAGAAATATCTGTCCGGGCAAATGTTTGCCCGCCATGCCGATCAATAGGCTTTTCTCTTGAAGAGGCCGTCCTAATATGCGATAGGTGCGCAACTACTTTCAAGGCAGAAACAGGCGAAGGAATTGAGGGGGCGTGTGTGGATTACCCCAAAGCCTCAGTTCCTTACGAAGTGAGTGATGGCAACATAGCAATGAGAGGC
>SOHS01000092.1 GCA_004377135.1 Dehalococcoidia bacterium
ATAATGCGCGCTAACATTTTAGAAAAACTAGACTGTTACTACAAAGGAGGGCAAAAATGTGGGATGCTTCGAAATGTAACCTGTGCGGCGACTGCCTGGTGAACTGCAGATATACCGGTTATGATAGGGATGGGGCGATTGCTGAGATTACTCTGCTCATGGAGGGCAAAGACGCCGAAATATTGAGCAAGTGCACTACCTGTATGGCCTGTAGTGGTTACTGCCCTACCGGAGCCGACCCTTCTGACCTTATCTTCAAGATGCAGGAAAAAATAGGCACCTGCCCCATAGTAGTGGTCGGCAAACCGGCACGCGAGGCATTAGTCCGGGCATTCGAGGAGGGAGAAGACCCCGAGCAGTTGATACCGGGCGACCCTGATAAGCCTGCCCTGTCACTCGATGCGTTCCGGTTTGACAACTTCCCCGAGGGCACATTTGACAGCCAGCTATTCAGGGGGATGACCATGGTGAGAGGCGGTGAGTATGCGTCTCTTGCGGGCTACGTGCATATGGGTGGGGCGAGCTTCGTAGAAAAGTATGGTCAACGAGTCCTTGACAACCTGGCAAGGCTGGGCAAAGACATCGTATACATTCACAATGAGGGCTTTGTCCTTGCGCACGTAAAGGCCAATGAGTATGGTTTCAGAGTTCCCTTCAAGTACATGCACCTCTTCGAATATCTGCGCAACTATCTGAGAGACCATAAAAATAACATCACCAAGCTGGGCAAGAAGGTTGCCTACCAGGCCAACTGCGGTACCAGGTGGATGCCTGAGTATGAAGCCTATCTGGATGAGGTCTTCGAGCTTGTCGGCGTGGAACGGCCCAACAGAAAATACGAGCGAGTGAACGCCGTCTGCTGCACCGCCCCACTTATCTACACTAACCGGGAGCTTGCCGTTGACATCCAGAAGAAAAACTTCGAGGATGCCATTGCCTGCGGCGCCGATGCCATTATAACTTCCTGCCCTATATGTTACGGAGTGTTCAGGCGGCCCAGCTCGCAGTTCAATCTGCCCAACATATTTATCACTGACCTGTGCCGCATTGCTCTCGGCGAAAAGCCCTGGCCGGAAGGCTCTCGGTAGCGAAGCTGCAATGGTATTGGTCCATATCTCCCCGCCCCTCGTGTTTATTGGCGATTTAGCTTCGATAGTTTCCCCTCCAGAATGCGGTGGCATTCGAGGGATATTATACCTAATTTATAGTAGGCCTAATTTTTGGGCCTGGAGTCCCTGGAATTCCCGTTAGAATGCACGAGAGAGGCCCGAGAAAGGGCATTAAACTCTGTTCACGCCTTTTTCCTTGTCCAGTGTGGACATGGCTTCTAATCGGAGCTGATAGTGTAATCGCTATGGATTAGCCATTCTCACTCCAGGCTGGTGATCAGGCCTTGTCTGTTCGCTGCAAAGGCCTGAATAGCCTTTGCCACCATTTATGCTTAGGGGTCTGCTTAGGTCCTTCCAGAAGCAGTAATCGTTCGTGAAGGAATTCTGCTTTAGCTTTCCAATAGCCGACTTCCTGGGATAGTTGCTCTATTCTGTTGATAAGAGGTTGGGTTGATATGGTATTGTCTGATAATGGCTTATTGAGCAGGGGTAAGTCGTCGATAATGTATGACTCCCCGAACTTGGAAGAGACTAGCCTGGCCTTGAGCTTGCCAGACTTGATATACCGGCGGATGGTAACCATTGAGACCCCCAAAGCCTCGGCAGCCTCTCTCAATGTATAGCCATTCATCAGGAACATTGTAACATCTTAGTCAATGTCCCTGGAATGGGGCTGATCACTCTGACCAGGGGTGTCGTATAACCATATTGACCAGGGAAACAGAGAGTGAGCCGTACAGGATTCGAACATGCGACACCCTGATTAGAAGTTAGCGGAATGACCACAGAATCAGCCTTACTTGATCAGGCACATAATACACCTAAGCTTGAAATTGCACATTAGCCTGAAAAGTTACTTCTGGCATTCTACATTATAATGGGGACGGATGTCGTCGATGAGAATATTCATAAAATCTGTTATTATTGCTTTAAACTTCTGAAAAAAATGAGTTATTTTTCTATAAAAGATAAGGCATATGAGGGAAACTTAGAAAATGCTTCATGAAAGGGATCATTAGTACATCAATAGAATTTTACCTATGCCACTGATGGCCGATGGCGGTATATATACGCCAGCTTGAAGTAGATTTGTAAAAGGCGAGGCGAAGAAAGCCCAAAAGGAGGAACAATGGCACGCGGTAAGAAAGAGGTTGAGTTTAAGCCAATGTACGGCGTAAAGGTCGAAAAGAATGTATATGTTCCAGCTCGTGATGGAGTGCGGCTGGCGGTTGATATTTACCGTCCGGACGCACCTGGCAAGTTCCCGGCCTTGCTTGCTTTATCTCCTTACGGCAAGGAGGTACAAACATTTGACACACCTCCGCAACCGTTCGGAAAATCGGTTTTTGAAGCATCAATAGAAGCTGGCGACCCCGACTTTTACGTGCCCCGGGGTTACGTTTACGTGATAGGAGACTTGAGAGGCACAGGCTACTCGGAGGGTGAATATGAAGGCCTCTTTTCTAAAAAGGAAGGAGAAGACGGCGCCGATATTGTAGAGTGGTTGGCGCAGCAGTCCTGGTGCAATGGCAAAATCGGGATGGCGGGTATCTGCTATTTTGCCACAATCCAGCTTTTTGTAGCCGCGGAACAGCCGCCACATCTGAAAGCAATCTGTCCCTGGGAGATATTCGCCGACGACTTATATAACCACGGTTTGTATGAAGGCGGAGTTCTGAATATATTTCTCTACGGTCTGTACACCGGTACGTATCCCGCACGGTGTGGTTATGCCCCCAAGAATGTTATATCAGCTATGATAAAGAACACACCTCCAAAAAAGCTGGAACAGCTTGTAGAGAAGGCCCTGAGTAATCCGGATTTAAGACAATACCCTTACCTCTATCATTTGCTCAAGTATCCGGAGAAAAATCCTGTCCTCTTCGACTTCATGCTGAATCCCAATGATGGGCCATATTATTGGGAGAGGTCAGTTTGCAACAGGGTTAACAAGATAAAAGTCCCCACTTATGTGGGAGGGCCTCTATTCAGCTTCTTCTCCCAACCGCAGATTAATATCTATAACACGCTGAAAGTCCCCAAGAAATTCTTACTGTATTCTAATATGGGGACCCGCCCGTGGAAGACACAACACGAAGAGGTCTTGAGATGGTATGATTACTGGCTTAAGGGTATTGATACGGGTATTATGGATGAGCCACCGATAAGATACTATACTGCGGTGGACAACAAATGGTCCAAGGCGAATGAGTGGCCGATTGAAAGTACTGCCTGGACGAAATTCTATCTTAACAGCCTGGAGAGTTTGTCGCCGGAACCGGACAATTACAACGATGTTCCGGATTGTTTTGTCCAGCAGCCCCTTTATGTATCGGAAAAAAGAGCCCGTGTTCAGTATCTGACTCCGCCCCTAGCCGAAGACCTGCAGGTAACCGGCCCCCCGAGGATAATCTTTTACGCTGCCATAGATGCAGACGATACAAACTTCAGAATAGACGTAAGAGACGAACCTTCGGATAACAGCGGCATACTACCGTTGGCTTCGGGCTGGCTCAAAGCCTCTTTCAGGGCCCTCGATAAGAATAAGACAACGCCCTGGGAAATCGGACGCGACTTCACAAAATCAATTCCCGTAGAACCGGGGGAGATCAACGAATACGTCGCTCAGCTACGCCCGATTTCTTATACGTTTAAGGCAGGCCATCGAATCAAGCTGGAGATATCAAGCATCGATATTCCTACCGACCCCGAAACATATGATGTAATGTGGCACGTCTGCAGCAGCAAACCAACACTCCATAAAATCTACCGCGATGGTAAATACCCCTCCCACTTGCTCTTACCAGTCATTCTACCTTGACAAAGGTGCCGGTCCTCAGTTATCCTATGATTGGATTTGGTGCCTTTTTCCTTGATTTTTCAACGTATTAGAGGATTAATTTGGTAGTGATTAACAGAAGAATTAATCGAGCCGTTATCCTAGCTGCTGGTAATGGCAACCGCATGGGTGAACTGACGAGAAATCTACCCAAGGTGTTATTGCCAATCCGTAAAGAAGAGCCCTTGATACTCTCTCCCATACGGGCATTGGATGCGGTTGGCATAAGGAATATAGCAATCGTGGTGGGATACTTGTCAAACGACATAAGGCGTAACCTGGGAGACGGTAGTCAGTATGGTGTAAATCTACATTACCTGGAGAACCCGCAATATCACGGTGGCAATGCCATCTCTGCCTGGAACGCTAAGTCATGGACTGAGGGAGAACCGGTAATCTTATGCATGGGAGACCACATAATTCAAACCGAAATTGTCCGGCGTCTGCTAAGTACCAAAATAATAACTGATACTCTTTGTATCGATTACCGGCCAGCATTACGTCACGACATCGAAGAAGCCACCAAGGTGGCCTTATATGAAGACGGCTGCATTCGGGATATTGGTAAGAAGCTAAAGAGTTGGGACGCGCTGGATACCGGTATTTTTCTTCTCACGGAAAGATTTTTCAACGCGGTTGAAGAGCTTGCCCGATTGCGCGGTAATAGCATCGAGATGTCGGATGTCATCCGCTTTATGGTGGCACGGGGACATCGTTTTAATACCTGCGACGTGAGCAGTTGTTCATGGATGGATATTGATATCGAAGAAGATCTGAAACTAGCACAATCACAAGGGGCATTAAATGGCCTCCGTCTATGATGGATATGTCTCTCGATATATAAACCGTAGGATATCCGACCCCATAGCCAATCTTCTCACCCGGACCAGAACAACCCCAAATCAGATTAGCTGGGCCGCTTTTGGCCTGGCTGTCCTCTCCTTTCTCAGCTTCATATACAACTTGAATATCGCTGCCGGTTTACTTGCCCAGCTTTCTTCGATAATTGATGGCGTTGATGGTAGCCTAGCGCGCCTGAAGGGTATGTCATCTGACTTTGGTGGCTTTCTGGACTCTATTCTTGACCGCTACGCCGATATACTTGTAATGCTGGGGCTAACAATATGGTCAGCTTCTAATGAGGTATACCCACATTTCTGGTTGGCTGGCTTTCTTGCTATTACCGGTACCATTGGAGTAAGCTACAGCCGAGCACGTGTTAGTGCAGAGTTACGACACCATTTCGACCGGGGTTTATTATCCCTGGCCTCACGAGATATCAGGCTACTCATAGTGATGATAGGAGCCATTATTGGTCAAGGCTACTTCTCCCTTATTGTTATCGCTACGCTGACTCATCTAGTAATAATCTCAAGGCTCATTTTCACTTACCGCCATCACCGGCATTGATTTCGTTTATGAAATCCGCGAGTAATAGCTTATGATTATACAGTGTGATTTTGATGGTACTATTATCAGGAACAACTTGAGTGTCCTTATTCGGGAGCATTTCGCTCCGGATGCATGGCGAGCTATTGAAGCGGATTATCTTGAGGGACGAATAGCAGTGGAGGAAAGCAATCGAAGGCAGTTTGCCTTAATTAAGGAACCTAAGAAAAAGCTACAGGAATTTGTCCGAGGTCATATCAACGTAAGGCAAGGTTTTCTTGAGTTAATTGCCGATTGCGAAGCAAAAGGAAACCACTTAGTAATCGTTAGCAGCGGGCTTGATTTCTACATTGATACCGTCCTGAGTGAACTCGGTATGTTCGGAACTGAGCTATACTGTGGGAAAACCGAATTTAATAAGAAGGGCATCATGGTGAGCTATGCTGACCAAAAAGGAAATACCATCAAGCAAGGTTTTAAGATAAGCAACCTAAACTGGTTAAAACAGCGTGATAAAACAATTGTCTATATCGGTGACGGTTTATCCGACCTGGAGGCGGCATGTCATGCACATTATGTCTTTGCCACTGGCCACCTAGCTACGTTATTGACAGAAGAACACATATCCTGGAGCTCTTTTGACAACTTCTTCGATATTAGAAGCAAGTTAACCCTACTCGAATCATAGCACTAACCATAAGACAATCCGCTGTACAGTCCGTCTCTCCACTTAGCAACGTTTAGGTATAATATAGCATTCTGGACATTGTCACCTGGCTTAACAAAATGAGTGATTATTACATATGGCTAGTTAAACATTTCCGAGCATTGTGCAATCCGCTTTCGAGGATTAGGTTCTTTCCGACGATTTCAGCTACCAGCTATGGATGAAAAGAGAAAGGATATGTTTCAATCCCCTTTCGAGGGTTAGTTCCTCTCTCAC
>SOHS01000119.1 GCA_004377135.1 Dehalococcoidia bacterium
ATATTTTACATAAGCTCAGACTATACTTTCTATACTTTTGTACCCTGTTTTCCCATGTGAACGGCATTATTAGGTATCAATGAAGTCAATGCTCCAGTCGACATAGAGTTGCCTAAGTTACTTAATTGGAGTATTCTTTTAGACGCGAACCATAGCTTAACCGAGTAGGGCACAGGCAGCAAGATATCGCAGGTTAACCATGGTTGATTTAGATAACGCCTCAGTTTACCGGCAATTTGATAAGTCAGGAATGCTCGATCACCTGCACGGGTTTCCCGAGCAATGCCAGAAGGCCTGGGAAAAGGTGCTGGAGCTTGAGCTCCCCCCCGAATATACCAAAATATCTAATGTCGTTATCGTGGGGATGGGTGGCTCTGCTATCGGCGGCGATATTGCGCGGCGGCTTGCTCTGACTGAAAGCAAATTGCCTGTTCGGGTACACCGGGACTACGGTCTGCCGGCATTTGTTGACGAGAGTACCCTGGTCATCGCCTCAAGCTATTCAGGGAACACCGAAGAAACGCTCTCTGCATTCACCGAAGCACTGGGAAACCGGTCCAGAAAGCTAGTTATCGCCTCAGGCGGCAAACTTAAGCAATTAGCGGAACAGGAGTGCATCCCGGCTTTCGTGATAGACTACCAGGCCCCTCCCAGGGCTGCCTTCCCCCATAGTCTTATTCCCCTGGTGGGCATTTTTCAGAAGCTTGGTTTGCTTGGAGATAAGTCGGCAGATTTGCAGGAGGCGGTGGACATTCTGAACAAACTGTCAACAGACTTTATTGAAACCAGGCCCCTTGCTTCCAATCCCGCAAAGCAACTGGCAGCCAAGCTGTGGGGGCGTATAGCAGTCATTTATGGAGCCGAGATACTCTCGGAAGTAGCCCGGCGCTGGAAGGGGGAATTTAACGAGAACAGCAAGGCCTGGGCCTTCTTTGAAAATTTCCCTGAACTCAATCACAATGCCGTAGTCGGCTACGAATTCCCCCCCGAGGCGAAGGAAAGGATATTCGTGCTCATGCTGCGCTCATCCTTGCTCCGTCCTCGGAACCTGCTTCGCTACGAGGTTACCGCTAAGCTACTGGCCAAAGCGGGAATCACTTATGAATTTGCGGAGGCCAGAGGGAAAAGCGCCCTGGCTCAGATGCTGAGTTTGGTTCTCCTGGGCGACTATGCCAGTTTCTATCTGTCAATGTTAAATGAAGTTGACCCAACATCTACAGATGCGATAAACTTTGTTAAGCAGTACCTCGCACAGTCCGCTATTTCGAGTGATTAAGGTAAAACTGAAAGGGCATATTTGGTCGGGAAGATGCGTGGGCAAGACAACAGGCACAGCAGTGGGGTGGCTGGGTGAAAGCTTTAATCTTAGCTGCCGGTAAAGGCACAAGACTTAAGCCGCTAACTAACACCGTCCCGAAGCACCTCCTGCCAGTGGTCAACAAGCCGATTTTATTTCATGTTCTGGACTATATAAAAGAAGCTGGCATCAAAGATATCGGCATCGTTGTATCTCCAGACTCCCGCCCTTACATAAAGGAAGCCATAGGTACTGGCTCAGGGTGGGGAGGGAAGATTACTTTCATAGTCCAGCCTGAACCCCTGGGGCTGGCGCACGCTGTCAAGGTAGCCCAGGGCTTCCTCAATGATTCACCTTTTCTCATGTTCCTGGGCGACAACCTCATCCAGGAAGGCGTCAAAGATTTCCTGGACGAGTTCCACGCTTCCAAGTCCGATGCCAGCATTCTCCTCAAGGAAGTGCCCGACCCCAGGGCTTTCGGCGTAGCTGAGCTCGATTCCTCAGGAAGAGTAATAAATCTGGTAGAAAAGCCCAAGAAACCCAGGAGCAACCTGGCTGTAATCGGAGTTTACCTTTTCACCGCCGAGATTCACAAAGCTATAGCTCAGACAAAGCCTTCCCGGCGGGGGGAGCTGGAGATAACCGACGCTATCCAGAAGCTTCTGGAGATGGGAAAGGAGATTAAAAGCCACCTTCTTCGGGGTTGGTGGCTTGACATCGGCAGCAATGATGGGCTCATCGAGGCTAATCGTGTCGTTCTTGATGCCTTCTCGAAACGGGACATTAAAGGGGAAGTGGATTCGCAAAGCCGCATCGTTGGCAGAGTCCAAATCGGGGAGGGAACAAAATTAGAAAGCAGCCGTGTTCGAGGTCCGGTATTTATCGCGGCAAATTGTCGGATAAAAAATTCCCTTATCCAACCTTTCACCAACATCGGGGCCGGGACGGTGGTCGAGGATTCATCCCTGGAGCATTCGGTAATACTGGAGAATTGCCAAATTTTGCAAATCAAGCACCTGGCTGACAGTGTCATTGGTAGAAATACGATATTAGCTGGACAGGGGAAAAGCCCTGAGAAAATAAGGCTTTTCATAGGTGATGATTGCAAAGTGGAATTGGAGTAGAAAATCATGCAGAGGCTGTTAATTGTTTCAAATAGACTGCCACTCACTATTCAGGAGAGGAAAGGCGATTTGCACATTGAGCCCAGTGTTGGTGGCCTGGCTACAGGTCTAAGATCGTGGTACAAATCCTCCCCCAGCATCTGGATAGGATGGGCGGGGATAGGCCGGAAAAAAATAAAGAAAGAAAAAGATATCATGGCGAGATTGCTATCTGAAAACTGCCACCCGGTTGCTCTCTCAGAGCACGATGTCGAAGCCTACTACCACGGGTTCTGCAATCGAACTATCTGGCCTCTTTTCCACTACTTCCCCCTCTATGCGGAATATAGCGAAGATTTCTGGCAGGCTTATGAACGAGTCAACACAGCTTTCGCCAACGTAGTTGCTGGCATTGCCAGGCCCAATGATATTATCTGGATACACGATTATCACTTAATGCTCCTCCCCAAGCTCCTAAGAGAAAGGTTGCCAAAGGCAACAGTAGGTTTCTTCCTCCACATCCCTTTTCCGTCTTTTGAAACATTTCGCTTGTTACCATGGCGCAAACAAATTCTGGAAGGACTTTTAGGCGCAGACCTCGTAGGTTTTCACACCTATGACTACGCCGGGCACTTCCTGGACAGCGTGCATCGTCTACTGGGTTATGAAGTGGGTATGGGGCAAATCACCGCGACCGACCGGGTAGTGAAGGCTGACGCATTTCCCATGGGAATAAACTATGAGCAATACTCCAACGTTGACCAGGACCCCAAAGCACAAGCAGAGAGAAAAAGGTTTCGCAAAAAACTAGGAGATTGCCGGGTAATTCTTTCAGTGGACCGTCTGGATTACACCAAAGGCATCCCCCAGCGATTGGAAGCTTTCAGTTTGTTTCTGGACAGGAACCCAAAGTTCAAGAGGAAAGTGATTCTTGTTTTGCTGGTAGTCCCTTCACGCACAAGAGTGGAACACTACATACAGTTGAAGAAACAGCTAGATGGACTTGTAGGCGAAATCAACGGAAAACATGGGACTATAGGCTGGATGCCAATCTGGTACTTATACCGCTCTTTACCCTTCCACTCCCTCGCCGCCCTTTACAGCCTGGCTGATGTTGCCCTTGTTACCCCTCTCAGAGACGGGATGAATCTTGTAGCCAAAGAATACACGGCAACCAAGATAGACGGGAAAGGGGTTTTAATACTTAGTGAGACTGCCGGAGCTGCTCAAGAGCTGGGGGAGGCAATTATCATAAATGCCAATAACCAGGAAGAGATTGTCCAGGCATTGGAAAAAGCCCTGGAAATGCCAGAACAAGAGCAGATAGAGCGCAACCGCACAATGCAGAAACGCCTGCGTCGTTACGATGTGGTGCAATGGGCAAATGAATTTATGGATAAACTGCTTTACACCAAGAAACTTCAACAGGAGATGGAAGAAAAGGCATTGACCTATGAGATGCAGAGAACATTAGCCAGCAATTTCCAGAAGAGCAATAAGGCATTACTACTGTTGGATTATGATGGCACACTTGTCCCTTTTGCACCCAGACCAGTGGATGCAATGCCCGGAGCCAACCTTCTGAGATTGCTTGAAAAACTTACCAGGAATCCTCGAAACGAAGTAGTGCTTATAAGTGGACGCGATAAAGATACCCTGGAGAGTTGGTTCGGCGGTCTCAATGTGGGACTGGTGGCTGAACATGGCGTGTGGATTAAAGAAAAGGGTGGAGGATGGGAGACGATAGAGACCCTGACAAGTGAGTGGAAGGAAGAGGTGCATCCGATACTCGAGTCATGGGTGGATAGAACCCCGGGCTCCTTCATTGAAGAAAAAGAGTACTCACTTGTCTGGCATTACAGAAAAGCTAACCCTGGGCTAGGTGAGCTTCGAGCCCGGGAGCTGATGAACAATCTCTCAAATACAATTGCCAATTTAAACCTTCAGGTGTTGGAAGGAAGTAAGGTAGTGGAGGTGAAAAACACGGACATAAACAAGGGGCGCGCGGCTTCGAGATGGATTTCGAGAGAAAAATGGGACTTTATATTGGCGCTGGGCGATGACTGGACCGATGAGGATACTTTTAAAATTCTCCCTTCTACAGCGTGGTCTATAAAGATGGGGTTTGGTGCTTCGGCAGCTAGATTCAACCTTAGTTCCCCGAGCAAAGCGACTTCTCTGTTAAGAAAAATGGTAGGGGGTCGGTGACAGTTAGAACAAAATGTAGGGCTATACCTGATAAATCAGGCAACTACAAGGATTGGTTTCTCTTCCGCTTGCTCAGCTTGAACCAGGGAGAAAAGCTGATTATGATGTCAGCATTGGCTTCCTTATTGATAGCCCCACTGACAACCATATTTATAGCCATAAGATAATCAGCAATTCTATCGGGAAGGAGAAAGCGCTGCCCCACATAATCTCTGCCCCTTTTGCCCATCGCCTCAGCAGCCTTGGGTTTTTCCAGTAAATAGATTATCTTTTTTGCAGTTTTGCGTGATGTCTGGTAAAAGTATCCGGTATCGCCGTCCCGAATCTGAAGGGGTATGGCCCCCGCGTCAGCACCTATCACCGGTTTGCCCTTCCACAATGCCTCAGTAATTACCAACCCGAAGCCTTCTTTGGTAGATGGCTGCATTATAACTCTGGCGGCCCGCTGGAGCGCATTCACTTCCCTCGAATTCTCCAGGCGGTCGTCCAGAGACAGATTTAGTACGTGGATGTCCTCGTCATTCTTTGTGTCTTCATAAACTCGGGCTAGAATTCTCTCTCCTTCCGGGTCATCGCCAGCCAATCCACCCGCTAATATAAGCTGGCATTCCTTTTCCTTCCTCACCCGGCGGTAGGTTGCAATAGTCCTGTCTATTCCCTTCCAGGGGTCAAACCTACTAATCTGGGCAATGATTGGGACCTTGGGGTCTATACGGTATTTGGTGAGAACCCTGTCTATCTCTACCTGGCTCAATTCCTTATTCTTCTCAGAAAGAGGGTCAATGAAAGGAGGGATTATAAACTTAGGCAGCGGCCACCGTGGGAGAATGTATTGAGCCGCTGAAAATATGACGGCATCATAGTGCTCAGCCCAGTCGGTCAGGAGATCCCATAAATCAGGGTTAGCCTCTATAGTCTCTCTATCCATATCTATGTGGCATCTCCACAGCCAGGTTGCCCCCGGTCTTCTAAGATAGTGACTCAAGCCCAGTGGCTGTGGGTCTTGTACATCTATCACATCAGGTTCGTAGTCAATAAGATTCTGCCTGGCACACTCCTCGAGGGTGCCTAGGTAAGCCTGCCGGAGCTCCGGACTGAAGGAACCTTCCTTGCCCTGTAGTAAGTTGTGTAGCTCCTTCGTGGCCTCGAAATACTCCTTGGTGCCACAAATAACCTTCCACTCAGTTACCACACCCAGCATATTCAGGAATGGGATAGCACTGTAAAGCATCTCAGCCACACCACCACCCTGGGCGGTAGCATTCAGGGTTATCATTTTTAAACCTTTAACCCGCTGAGCTATCTTCTGCAGCCTCTCAATTCTCTCTTCCCCCAAGATAGGGACATAATCCTCCAGAGGAGACGTAGAGAAAGGGCAGAAGTTCTTTCTCTTACTGTAGACGGTTCCGTCTGCCAGGACGGTAGAGTTGTTTACTTTCGTCATTCAAAATCCTCGCTTTACAATTTACACCAAATCAAAGCTACCTTACGACACATAATTGACTGATTTTACACCT
>SOHS01000082.1 GCA_004377135.1 Dehalococcoidia bacterium
TCCTTATCTTTTGCGAAGCTAATGACAGCCGCGAAGGTGCTGCGGGAAAAGTTCGCTGAAGAGTACGGCGGCTACTTATGCGACGAAGTTCAAACGAAATTGTTCGGCAGGTGTGTAATGCCCACCTCCCCTGAGGAACTTGAGGCCTTCAGTAAGATGGATCCTGAGAAACTTCAGGTCTTCTATGAAAAATGTGGTTCCGTCACGGAAAACGCTGCCGGATGGACGGTAGCTACAATACTTGAAATGGACGAAAAATGACAGGTTTTCAGTGCTAACACCGATTAGATGTAGACAGAATAATGACAGAACTGGAAGTAGAGATTGCCCGGCTGATAAGGGAATACCGGGCCAAAACCGGGAAGCTGTTGACCATCGGCGCTGTCGAGTCAGCCACCGGCGGCAGGATAGCCGATAGGATAACCAATGTTCCCGGCAGCTCGGACTACTTCAAAGGCTCGGTAATAGCTTACAGCAACGAAGTAAAAATCGCCTTGCTGGGGGTAAAAAAGGCGACCATTGATAATTACGGCGCCGTGAGTGAGCAAACAGCTCTGGAAATGGCTCAAGGTGGCAGGAAGCTCCTGGATGTGGACATATGCGTCTCCGATACCGGGATTGCCGGCCCCTCAGGTGCTACCCCCGAAAAACCGGTGGGCCTGTTTTACCTGGGCCTGGCAGCCGAAGGCGAAAGCTTGAGTCAGAAGCATGTCTTTCCGGGAAGTCGCGAGGAAAACAAGCGAGATGCTGCCGAAGCCGCGCTAAACATGTTGAAGCAATACTTATTGCGGTGCAGCCAGAGGCTGTAGTGCGAGGCTTTAGCCTCGTGCAGCACGACCCTCAAGGGTCGCACTACAAGATTTAGGTAAGGAGGTTAAGGACAATGACAACCGAGAAGTTCACTGTAGATGGAAGTCAAGTGGTCGAGAAGGTCAAGGAGCTAATACATCAGGGAAATATCAGAAGAGTCCGTCTAATACATAAGGGGCGTCCCTTGATAGATATCCCACTGACAGTAGGGGTTCCGGTGGCTGCGGCAGCGGTCCTGGCAGCTCCAGTACTGGCTGCACTGGGAGCAATTGCCGCACTGGTCACAGAATGCACTCTCGAGGTGGAGAGGACAGAAGATACCCCGGGAGAAAAGGACAAAAAAGAATAAAAGGCTAGTTACTCTTTGTGTAATGATGCGGGTGTTGAAAGCGCTGCCGATCCGAACGACCTGCACCCTATCCTGAGCCAGAGCCAGCTGTACAAAAAACAAGTCTTAGACGCAGTGAAGGATTTCTTGTCTGGGAAAATTCTAAATGTTTGAAATCCGACCCTCAAAACAGGGCGAAAGGGTAGTTCTTTTCCCAACTAAGAAAGGAAGGGCATAATATAGATGATGCCCCTGACATTGAATGCTGACACGTGAAATTCCAGCCTAATCCTCTTCCTCAGTTTCCTCTTCAATAAGGGTCGTTAGATCCCGCGGCAAAGGACGACTACGGGGTGGCCTTCGGCGAAGAAAGCCATAGAAGCTCGACAAGTTAGCCGCTATCCGTGTTGGGGTAAGCTCCCGGGGGTGAACAAGAAAAATGAGCTGGAAGCCCACCTGAGCAATCCGAAACAGGCTTCTAAAGGAGAACTGCCGGAGGTACACTGACCAGTAGATACCACCAACTAAAAGGCTCCCACCGATTATATTGCCCAAGGTGACCGGTAGTAAGTTCTTAACCAAAAAGCCGGCTATAGTCAAGTTGCCCAGCATTATCGGCTGCCCCACCATACTCTGGGCAGCAGCCAGAACATCAGGTTGCCCCTTTAATGCCAATCCCATAGGGATGAAATACATGTTTGCTACGCTATGTTCAAAACCGGATGCCACGAATGCCGTAATAGGGAAAATGACCGCCAGAATCTTATCGATTGTGCTCCGACCACTAAAAGCAAGCCAGATTGCTAGACAGACCAGGACATTACAGAGAATGCCCCTCATAAATGCTTCAAGGAAGCTCATATTGACCTTGGCATTCGCGATGAGTAGAGCCTTCCCACCGACCATAGCATCATGGAAACCCCACTGTGCCGTATAATACATAAACAATACCATTACCAGTGCCCCTGCAAAATTGCCAAGATATACTATGCTCCACCCTTTTAGAAGTTGGCGTGCTCTAACTTTTCCCTCGATAAAACCCATAACCACAAGGGTATTGCCGGTAAAGAGCTCTGCCCCAGCAATTACTACCAAAATGAGCCCGAGGCAAAAAACAAGCCCACCAATCAGACTGTTCAAACCAAAGGCGAGTCCGCTATCATGCACTACCAAGGTATAAAACTCACCACCAAGGGCAATGAAAACACCTGCCAGGATGGCGAGTACAAACATTCTGAAGAAGTCAAGGCCAGACTTCTTTTCGGCAACTGCGGCAATCTTTTTGGCGATTTCGAGCGGAGAGTAGGCATCTACTCGTAGTTCTTCCATAGCTCAGATCCCTTAACTATTCCCAGAGGACACTTGCCACCAACATCAAATCTGTCCTGCGCAGCCGCTCGGCTAATAGTTGAGCCAGATTCCTCATAACTATATAGCCAAGGCGACTATCTTGTTCAAAAAGCTCATCAAGCCTATCTCTATCAATAGTAATTATCTCGCAGTCTTTCTCACATATAGCAGTCGCAGAACGGCTTCTCTTATCCACCAATGCCAACTCGCCGAAAATCTGCCCCACGCTCAATCGTTGTATAGTGGCTGTATTGGGTTTGCCTTTTAAACCTAGCTCTATGCACACTTTACCCTTTTTAATGATGTACACCTCAGCGCCTGAGCTATGCTCAGTAAACACCGCTTCGCCTCCACGATATTTCCTCTCTTCTGAGACCTGTGCAAGGGATTCAAGCTGACGCGGGCTCAGACCCCGAAATATGTCGACCCTCTCTAAAACTTTTATGCTATCCATGGCAACCTCCCGAGCAAATGACTTTTGTAATATACCCGCTACTTTGTGAATACCCCCTACATCTATGCATCACACTGACAGCTTCTAGAATGAAGCTATTGTAATAATCTTGAATCCTAGCTGTCAATAGGATAATGCTTGTCTTCCTGAAGCCACATAGGCAATCCACTTCAAAACTAATTTCCATTGGAGCACTAGCTGGATTTGGTTTTGGCATCTTTAAGCCAGCTTGAATTATTAACGATATTTTGTTGGCGTTCCAGTATTCAGTATGGCGGAGCTCAAAGTCCTGGCTCGTATTAGTTGTAGCGCTACTCACATCATAAATAACCGGGTTAGCGAAAAAGAGCCAATGTCAAGGGAGAGAACTGGAAAAAACCAAGCTGAATTGCGCTTCACTTGGTAGAAGAAGGTTGAGCCATTAGGATATAATTCACAATACGATGAGAACTTTCGATTTAGAGGGTATAAAGGCCCATGCAAAAAGCAATTTCACCGATGCCTGGACAGCTACGGCGAAGCTTGTCCCCACCGGCACTGAAATCTCCCTGGCAAAGAAAGGCAAACCCCATCTTGTACAGGAATTAATTCAAAAATCTCGCCAGATTCTACTGAACCTGGGTTTTGACGAAGTCGAGAATCTCACAATGCTGCCCGATAGCGATGTAGTCAAGCAGTATGGGCCGGAAGCTCGAGCTATTCTCGACCGCTCTTTTTACCTGGCTGAACTGCCTCGCCCTGACATAGGGCTGAGCGCGAGAAGAATAGCTCAACTAAAGAAGATAGCAGAGGCAATTGACATTGAAAAACTGCAGGCCATTTTGAGAAATTATAAAAAAGGGGAAATCGAGGCGGATAATCTTATCGAGGAGCTCATTGCTGGACTGGGCATCACCGATTACCAGGCTACGGAGCTCATGGATAAAGTTTTCCCTGAAATGAAAAAACTACAGCCAGTACCTTCCGATAAGACCCTGAGAAGTCACATGACGGCTACCTGGTTTCATACCTTGTCAGCACTACAGGACAAAGCCAGCTTTCCAGTCGCTTTGTTCTCCGTGGGTCCCAGATACCGCAACGAACAGAGAGAAGACGCGCAGCATTTGCGAGTCCACCATTCAGCATCCATCGTGGTCATGGACCCCGAAATGTCTTTAGATGCGGGAAGGGCGGTTACCAGGGATATTATGCAGCAATATGGCTTTCCCGACATCAAATTTGAGACCAAGATAGCAACATCCAAGTACTATGCCCCCGGGCAGGAGCAAGAGGTCTTTATCAAACATAAGGGCGCCTGGCTTGAGATAGCGGACATCGGAATGTATTCGCCTGTGGCCCTGGCCAATTTCGAAATTAAATACCCTGTGTTCAACGCAGGATTCGGCATTGAGCGACTGGGGATGCTTATTTATGAAATAGACGACGTGAGGAAGCTGGCATATCCCCAATTTTCTATAATAGAATATTCTGACGAGGAGATAGCTAAATCTATTACCTATATAGCCAGCCCTGAGACAACCAGGGGGCAGAAAATAGCCAGGGCAATTCAGGAAACCGCCCGAAGGCACAAAGACGATATTGCCCCATGTGAGTTTTTAGCCTGGAA
Source organism: Dehalococcoidia bacterium (assembly GCA_004377135.1). Lineage (GTDB taxonomy): Bacteria > Chloroflexota > Dehalococcoidia > GIF9 > AB-539-J10 > RBG-13-51-36. Next base: position 4,549 of record SOHS01000082.1, read on the forward strand.
AGACAAGTCTATTGAGGTGAAAGTTGTCGAAAAAGAGGCGGGCAAGAGATTAATCGGTCCCGCCGGTTTCAATGAGATCTGTGTGGCCGATGGCAGTATTTATAGTGATGTTACGCCTTCGGGCATATACACCGGGATAAACTATATGCATGCTATAGCCATGGGTGCCGCAGCAGCGATAGAAAGTAGCAACGGTAACTTAACTTATCAGGTGAAGGGAATAAGGCATCTTTCTGACCTTAATCTACAGATCCCCGAAGCTATCCGACAACATATTGAAGGACAGAATAAGAAGATAGGGGTCGCTGGCGCTGTATTTGTAACCATAGAGTCACGACCTGTGGGAGGGGAAAGTGACAAAGCAAGCGAAAAATGAAACATTGCAGAAACTCGCTAATCTCCAAAGGCAACATAAGGGGCTTATTAACCTCATGCCTCTACAGACAGGTGGCATTCTTACCGATGCCGCCAGGGAGGCCTTAATAGAATTCGGGGATGGATATTCTGTGTGTGACTTTTGCCAGGGCAGTTTATGTAATGTAACCAATCCCCCCATCCGGGACTTTGTCCAGGAGCTTCTACCTCAATTCTTAGGCTGCGAAGTTGCCACCATAACCCATGGAGCCCGAGAAGCTAAATTCATGGTGATGCATTCTCTAGCCGAGCCGGGGGATTCAATTCTTGTTGATGCCAACAGGCATTATACAACGGTCGTCGCTGCTGAAAGGGTGGGGCTACACGTAATCGAGGTGCCTCATTCCGGACATCCGGAATTTAGAGTCGACGTTAACGAATACGCACCGCTCATAAAAAAACACGCCCCCAAGTTAATCCTATTAACTTACCCGGACGGCAATTATGGAAATCTTCCTGATGCCGGAAGGTTAGGAGAAATCGCTCAAGAATACAACATTCCTTATATACTCAACGGGGCATACGCTGTGGGCAGAATGCCTATAAGTATGGAGGAGATAGGGGCTGATTTCATTATTGGCAGTGGGCACAAAAGCATGGCCTCTGCCGGACCTGTTGGGGTATTGGGGATGAAGAAGAAATGGGAAGAGACTGTATTGAGAAAATCCGGCACATATAGCAATAAAGAGATTGAGCTCCTCGGCTGTACTGTAAGGGGGGTTCCTCTAATAACAATCATGGCTTCCTTTCCCTATGTGAAAGAAAGAGTTAACCATTGGGATGAACAGGTATCCAAAGCACAGTGGTTTTCCGCTGAGCTTGAGGAACTGGGTTTTAAGCAGCTAGGGGAAAAACCACACAGGCATGACTTGCTGCACTTTGACACCCCTGTGCTCTACGAAATCTCCAGGCGGGTTCGAGAGAGGGGATATTTCCTTTATAAAGAATTAAAGGAAAGAGGCATTTGGGGACCACAGCCAGGCTTAGCCAAGTCTTTCAAACTCTCCACCTTTGCTGCTGATAGGCAGCAGCTAGGGTTTGTTATAGATTCCTTTAAGGCCATCCTGAATAAATATAGTTAGCGGACCTGGGCAGAAATCTCGCGGTGTCTTTGGCCATAGGCTTTTTTCAACTGCTGCAAAGATTCTTGAAATGGCATA